>QMTJ01000071.1 GCA_003651045.1 Thermoplasmata archaeon
GGTGGTATAAAGGCTAATATGATGTATCCTGCGGATTTTATATATCAGAATATTATGATGAATACTCTTGTAGTTCATTATGCTTATAAATACGATGTTAAAAAACTGATAGGGGTTTTGAGTAATTGTGCCTATCCTGATGTTGCAAAAAGTTATCCTTTGACAGAAGATCAACTATATGATGGTCCGCCTCAGTCTACAAATTTTTCTTATGCGTATGCGAAACGTGCTTTAGGGGTTCAAATCCAGTCTTACAGAAAACAATATGGATGTAACTTTTTCTGTGTTATCCCTTGTAATTTGTATGGGCCTTATGATAATTTTGATGAAACGGAGAGTCATTTTTTAGCGGCTTTAATTCGTAAAATCTATGAGGCAAAGGTGAATAAAACAAAGGAGATTAAACTACTAGGTACTGGTAAACCTTTGAGGCAGTATTTATACTCTGAAGATTTAGCTCAGATTCTTTTAGTGTTATTAGAGAAATATGACGGGGTGGAACCCATTAATATTGCTCCGCGGGAGAATCCTTCTATTGAAGAGATTGCAGAAACTGCTTTAAAAGTAATCGGGTGTTCAGATTGCAAAATTGTTTTTGATAAAACGTTTCCTGATGGTCAGTTTAGAAAGGATTTATCAATTGAAAGACTTCTTAAAGTCATTGGTGATTTTAGATTTACACCTTTACCTGTGGGGGTTAAAAAAACCTATAGATGGTATTTAAAAAATGTTGTTAAAACTGTTTAAGAGGAAAAAAACATGAGTAAAGAGAGGGAAATAAAGAAGGTGTTGATAACTGGTGTTACAGGTTTTGTAGGGAGTCATTTAGCGGATTATATACTTGAGAATCACCCGGATGTAAAAATATTAGGGTTAGCTAGATGGCGTTCTCCGATGGATAACATTAGTCATATTACAAACAAAATAGTTATTAAGTATGGAGATCTTCTGGATGTATCTTCATTAAAAACTATTTTGAAAGAAGAGAAACCTGATGTTATTTTTCATCTTGCTGCGCAGTCTTATGTACCATATAGCTACAAGGCACCTGTCGCTACAATTGAGGTGAACATGATCGGGACGTGTAACTTGTTTGAAGTGGTTAAAGAATTGAAACATGAAACTGGTTATGATCCGATTATTCATTTATGTAGTTCTTCTGAGGTTTATGGTCAGGTTAAAGAAGATGAAGTTCCTATTACTGAGGAGAACCCGTTTCGTCCGTCTTCTCCATATGCTGTTAGTAAAGTTGGAGAGGATATGTTAGGGTATCAGTATTATCTGTCATGGGGTTTAAAAATTATTAGAACGAGGATGTTTACGCATACTGGCCCTAGAAGGGGTGAGGTTTTTGTTGTTTCAACTTTTGCGAAACAAATCGCGGCGATTGAAGCAGGTTTGATACCTCCTGTGGTTAAAGTAGGTAACCTGGATAGCGTTAGGACGTTTACAGATGTGAGAGATGCAGTACGAGCATATTGGTTACTTGTTACTAAATGTCCACCTGGTGAGGTTTACAATATCGGGGGAGTAGAAACAATGACTATACGAGAAATGTTAGAGAAGTTGTTGAAAATGTCAACTGTGAAAAATATAAAAATAGAAGTTGATCCTAATAGACTCAGACCTTCCGATGTAACACTTCAGATACCATCTACAGAAAAATTTTATAAACAAACTGGTTGGAAACCAGAGATAAAATTTGAAAAAACACTTAAGGATACATTGGATTACTGGCGGGGTTATTTCAAAACAGTGAAACATTATTATGAGAAAAAATGAAAAACAGTTTTTTTGGTGTTACAAAGATGGATAGAACAAGGTTGAATATTGAACTTTATAAGAAAGAATATTTAATTAGAAAAAGCGAAGAGACCATTAGAAAATATTATATGGATGATGAGATGAAAACACCTGTTCATCTTTCTGTTGGTGAAGAAGCAATAGTATCAGGTGTAATTCAGGCTATGGGAAAAAGGGATCAAGTTTTTGGTACATATAGAAATCATGGTATTTATCTTGCGAAAACAGGTGAGACTGATAAGTTTTTTGCAGAGTTGTATGGTAAAAAAGATGGAATGGGGAAAGGTAAAGCAGGATCTATGCATATGTTTTTACCAGAGGAGAATTTTATGGGTTCTTCAGCGATAGTTGCTACTGTTATTCCTGTTGCAGTTGGTGCAGCGTTCGCAAATAAATACAAAAAAAACAAAAATTTGGTATTTGTTTTTTTTGGAGATGGAGCACTTGAGGAAGGAGTGTTCTGGGAGAGTTTAAATTTTGCTTGTTTAAAAAAACTACCTATAGTGTTTATTTGTGAAGATAATGGTCTTGCGATTCATGCCCATATAAAGGATAGGCAGGCGTTTAAATCAATTACAGATATTGTTTCAAAATTTGGTTGCAATGTTTTTAAAAGTGAGTCAACAGATGCAGAGGTTATTTATAACCTTACGGTTGAGGCTGTAAAGAAACAGAGGAGGGTAAATAAACCTAGTTTTTTGCATCTTAAATATTATAGGTATCTTGAGCATGTGGGGGTTAATCAAGATTTTCAATATGGGTATCGTTCTGAGGAAGAATTTAAAAAATGGTTTAAAGTAGATCCTCTTAAGATACAGAGGAGAAAACTTTTGAAACTTGGTTTAATTGAAAAAGAAATAAAAGAGTTGGAGAAGGCCATTGATGAGCAGGTGGAGAAAAGTGTTGAGTTTGCTAAGAAATCACCGTTTCCAGGTGAAGAAGAACTTTTGAGTGATGTGTACGCATGAGAAGGATAACTTTTCAAGAAGCGTTGAACGAGGCTTTGATGCAGGAGATGGAGAGAGATAGTAATGTTTTTGTTTATGGACTGGATGTTACTGATCATAAAAGAATTTTTGGTAGTACAAAGGGTTTAGTTGAAAGATTCGGTAGTGAGAGGTGTTTTATAACTCCTCTTTCTGAGGATGCTATGACGGGTATGGGTCTTGGTGCTGCGGTTAATGGTTTACGGCCGGTTCATATTCATCAACGTGTGGATTTTTTAGTCCTTGCTATGAATCAACTTCTTAACATGGTATCCAATTATCGGTATTTATCTGGTGGGAAGGTAAAGGTTCCAATGGTTATAAGGGCTGTAGTGGGTCGTGGTTGGGGTCAGTCTGCTCAGCATAGTAAAAGTTTACATTCGATTTTTGCCCATATACCTGGTTTAAAAGTAGTGTTACCTACTACGCCAAGAGATGCAAAAGGTTTATTAATTTCATCTATCCGGGATGATAATCCTGTGATTTTTATTGAACATAGATGGCTTTATTTTACATCTGGTGAGGTTCCCAGAGAACCAAAACCTACTCCTCTTGAACAGGGGAATATTCTAAACACTGGGGAGGATATCACAGTTGTTGCTACTTCTTGGATGAATGTAGAGGCTTTAAAAGCAGCTGAGGTTTTAGAGAAACATGGTGTTAGTGTAGAAGTAGTTGATCCTAGAACTATTGCTCCTTTAAATGATGACCTTATTATAAGATCTGTAAAAAAAACAGGTCATTGTATTGTTGCTGATAACGATTGGGTGCATTGTGGGTTTAGTGGAGAAATAGCAGCGAGAGTTGCTGAAAAATGTTTCAATGAGTTAAAATCACCTGTTAAACGTATAGGTTTCGCTCATGCTCCATGTCCAACAACAAGACCTCTTGAGAATAAGTTTTACCCGAATGCTATTGATATCATTAGAGCTGTTGAAGAAAAACTTAAACTAGAACCTATTGATTTATCAAATGAAGAGTTTTATAGTTGGGAAAACCGGTTTAGGGGGCCGTTTTAATATGGGTTTTTATGAAGGAAAAAAAGTATTGGTAACAGGCGGAACTGGTCTTATAGGTAGACCACTTGTGGAAAAACTAATTGATAGAGGTGCTATTGTCCGGATTGCCTCATTAGATGACCCATCTAGGGCGCATCCTGAAGCAGAGTTTTATCAGGTGAACCTTACACGTTTTGATAACTGCTTGAAAGTTTGTAAAGACATGGATTTTGTTTTTCATCTCGCAGGTATCAAAGGGTCGCCAGCGATGACGATGAAAAAACCAGCTAGTTTCTTTGTACCAACTATACTTTTTAATACTAATATGATGGAAGCAGCATGGCAAAATGGTGTAGAACGTTACCTGTTTACAAGTACAATAGGTGTTTATTCACCAGCTGAGATATTCCGTGAAGATGATGTATGGAAAACTTTTCCATCAGAAAATGATAAATTCGCTGGCTGGGCTAAACGTATGGGAGAACTACAAGCAGAAGCTTATAAAATCGAATACGGCTGGGATAAAATAGCTATTGTTAGACCAGCTAATGTCTATGGCCCCTATGATAATTTCGATCCTAATAACGCGATGGTTATACCTTCATTGATAAAACGTGCTCTTGATGGTGAAAACCCTCTCGTAGTATGGGGCGACGGATCACCAGTTAGAGATTTCATACACGCCGATGATGTCGCTGAAGGTATGCTTCTTGCTCTTGAAAAAGGAATAGGTAAACCTATAAACCTTGGAAGTGGAAGAGGTGTGAGTATAAAAGAAATAGTAGACATAATTGTAAACAACATGGAGAAAAAACCAAAAGTAATCTGGGATACATCAAAACCAACTGGTGACAAAAAAAGACTAATGGATATATCACGAGCAAAAAGTATCGGATTTAAACCTAAAATCTCTATCGAAGAGGGGATTAAAGGAGTAATGAAATGGTACATGGAGAATAAAGATATTGTAAATAAAAGATATAATGTATTCACTGAAAAAAAGATTGTTTAGAAGGAAACAAAAAATATGAATGAAAAAATATTTGTCTCAGGAGTTAAAAGTGGCCTTGGAAAATATCTCTATGAAAAACTTGATGGATTTGGTTTAACTAGAGATACCTCTGAGAAAGAACTCGAATTAGTTAAAAAAAGAGGAAAACTAGATGTGATTATACACTGTGCTTTTAATTCAAAACGTGGTATTACCTCTGAAAATTTATATGACTATATCTCGGATAACGTTTTTTTAACTAAAAAATTAGTATCACTTCCTCATAAAAAATTTATTTTTATCTCATCAATTGAAGTTTATCCAAAAAACAATATACTACACAAAGAAGATGAAATAATAGATGTAGATAAAATATCTAATCTATACGGACTAACGAAGCTTATTTCTGAAGCAATTATAAAAAAACATTGCAACAATTATCTTATTTTAAGAGCGACTGCTTTATTAGGTGGATACTCTAGAAAAAATAGTTTACTCAGAATTTTACAAGATAAAGAATGTGTTTTAACTCTCGCTCCAGAATCAAGTTTTAACTATGTTTTACATTCAGATGTGTTAGAGTTTATCAAATATGCATTAGAAAAAGATATAATTGGTATTTATAACTTAGCTGCATCTAAAAACATACAACTAAAGGAAGTAGCAGAGATATATAATAAAGAAGTTAAATTTGGATCTTATTATTATAAAACCGGTGATATTGACAATAGCAAAATATCATCAATTTTTCCTATATTTAAAAAAACATCAGAAGATAACATTAAAAGATTTATAGAAGAGGAAAACATATGAAAAAAAAGATTTTAATTTGTGGTGCTACCGGTTTCATTGGTAGAAATATCGCTGAGTATTATATTGGGAAAAATGATTTTGAGGTTTACGGGACGTATTTTAATTCTAAACCACTTAAAAATCCTGGTATAAGAATGATAAAAGCTGATCTTACTAATAGAGAAGATGTTGATGAACTGTTGAAACCTGGTTACGATATATTAGTTCAGGCTGCTGCTACAACATCTGGTGCTAAAGAAATCGTGAATAAACCATATTATCATGTTACAGATAATGCTGTTATGAATTCACTAATATTTAGAAGTGCTTTTGAACATAATATTGGACATGTAATATTTTTTAGTTGCACTGTTATGCATCAATCAAGTGATAAACCATTGAAAGAGGATGATTTTGATGCAAATAAAGAGATGCATCCCAGGTATTTTGGAGTGGGATGGACAAAAGTTTATATTGAAAAAATGTGTGAATTTTATTCACGGATAAGCAGTACTAAATACACGGTGGTACGGCATAGTAACATTTTTGGACCATATGA
>QMTJ01000072.1 GCA_003651045.1 Thermoplasmata archaeon
AGATGTAGGGGTGTATTTAAACGAGGCTCAGACGAAACCTGGGAAGTTAACAATAATTATGTGGAGTGTGCCTCTATGAAAAAAACAACATCTTCTTTTATTCAAAACCAGTTTGCTATTTCTTTGATGTATGATGCTGTTTTTTTTGTTGTATTGGTTTCGTTATCAGGTGTTGTGTTGATACCTGCTCTTCAGAGTAATATCGCGATTGAGGGTTCTCTGGATAAACATCGTGAACATGTGGCAGATGAAGCATTGAATACGTTACTTGTTTCACGTGCTGATAAATTTAGTTACAAGATCGCTGGTGATATTATTGATGATGTTGCTGGTGGTATAGGTATTGATAACTCCTCTGATAGTGGGTTGTATAGTTTTATACTTAGCTGGTTACTTGCACATGAACAACTTCATAAAACCTATGCGAATTTGATAGCTGAAAACCTTGGTTGTCAGTTTAAATTACCGTTTTCAGCATTTGGAACAAGCAGGTTTAACATTTTCACTGGCGACTATGATCGGCAGTTGAAAAAAGAAATTAAAATTTTTTTAACCTCTTGTCTTGGTAACAAATATGGTTTTAACTTTACCGCGTTATGGCATCCGATAAAAGGAATACCATTAGGTGGGGATATATACATAGGTGCTAAACCACCAGGTCGAGATTGTTATGTAGCGGAGAGTTCTATTATTATGCCATATAAACCAGTGGTTGCAGTTAATGGTACAGAGATTGTTTTTACACGATACTGGTTTGAAGAGAACATTTTGAAAAATATCTCTGAAACAACGAATATCACAGATGTTATTAACTCATATAAAGCAGGGTCCCCACCATATGACAACTCTACTAATGCGTCTAATGCTGTTTCTGAAAACCTTTCGAAACTGATACATGGTTTCCTAGTTGATGGAATACAAAATGTAAACAATGAAACATTGTTCCCTGGTATTGTAAACCTTACAATAACTTATAGTTTCAACAAGGTAAAAAACGCTGTTGCAAATTTCACAGAAAACGCTATGAAAAACGTTATGGGTGAAGCACTTGGGACAGTTGATAATATTTTTGAAAACATTGGCGGTGTAGTTGATCCTCTTGCTGATGCTATAAAAAATAAACTCAACGATACACTCTCAAATCTTCTGGGTAGCACTTTTGGAACACTCAGTATGGGTTTTGATTTGTTAGAAGAAACAATAAAAAATGAGGTAAGTACCCTGATTAGTAGTTTTATAAACCTATATATCAAGGATTTTATTGATTCTGTTTTTGATCAAATTAACACTATAGATATATATGGTTTTTTATCTGAATGGTTGTTCGATCGGATTTCAGTAAACAAAGCAGAGGTTTCACTCATAGTATGGGAGGTAAGGTGATGAAAAAAACATTGAAAATGTTTTTAAAGGACGATCATGCTCGTATTCCTTTTTCCATTATCGGTATTTTTTTGATCCTCGGGAGTAGTTTTACAACAGTATATGTTACCAAACTTGAAACTGAGAAAGTAGAGGAGATATCTAATACTATTGATTTCGATGAAGTAGAAAATCTACTTCGTTATGCTGAGGCTGATATAGCAACGGCTTTGAATACAGCTGCTTTGAAAGGTTTGAAAATGATTGGTGAAACACCTGTAACCTCGTTTTCTAGGGATAAATGTGAAGAGATCAATCGAAACAGGTTAAAAGATGTTATCATGGATGAGTTGAATGTTTATCTCACTGGGAATTATTTATATGGCTCTTTTAATGACGGACGGTACGCGGTAGATGTTGTTATACCAGATGGTGAGGAGTACCCTGTAACATGTATAGATCAGATAGGTTTTAGTAAAGATGTTGTTATGAAGATGAATCGTTTTACGATCCCAGTGATTGGTCCAGAAGGGGAGGTTAAACATGTAACTTATTGGGTTGTTTATGTACCTGTTAAAGTTGAGGTTAAAAAACTTGATGAGCCATCGATGAATAAAGTTGTAACAATTAGGACTATTAATGTTTCTACGATTATTACTTCTAGGTATCCGTTTCTTGAAAACCTGGTTTACGAGTATGAGGATACAATTAATGGTGTTAAACCATTATGGTCTTTTACAACTATACTTGCTAATATTTACACATTATTCCGTGGTTATAAACACTGGAGTACTGGTGAACCAATAAATGTTGTAGATAATGTTCATCTTGCTCCTCTTGTAAATGGTGGTCTTTTAATGGAACAAGGTTTTGTTTTCGGTAGTGTTGATCTTATGAGTCTTGTTGATTTTACAATAGAATCTGGTAAAGCTCTTCAGGGTTCCATCGCAGGTAGTGCTCTAGATGAGTTCAACGAAATGAAAGACGCAACGGATGGGAGGTATAATGTTGACACAAGTATGCTTTCTAAGGATCCTGCTAACAAGGACGCTGGTGATCCCTTTGGTACCAAAATCAATGACTGCCCAGAGATAAATCTTTCAGAGATTGCTAGGGTTCCATTATATAATTTAGCTAGTATCTTACTTTATTTTGAAGACGAAGAAGGTAACAGTCTTCCTCCTGTAGAGTTATTCCAACCAACAGGTGAAGATATCCAGAGAGAAGTGGAGAAACAACTTAACATGTCACATAGGTTGATAAATGTTGAAAAAGGAACAATGATAAAAAACGAAACTACGGTTGATAAAATAAAAGAGATTATCTCCATAGTTTACTCCACGGAGATGAAAACAAATGTAAAAAGAGATCCAACGCCTATAATTACCCTGGGCTCTCATAACGGGTATCCTATTGATAATGGAACAAGTTCATGGGTGTTTAAATCGGCCTCTTTTAAAAACACGATTGATAAACCAGCGAAAGGTTCTGTCTTACCAGGTTGTATCCTCTATGGTGAGGTGTATGATGTTTACTGGGAACGTGAACATTATTATAGTAAAAACGTTAATGGGAGTTGGAGTTTTTATACAACAGTTGATACCAAAACAGAGGAGGATGTGACCCTTAAGGTTATACTTAACTATTACTCTAGATACAATGGTACTGAGAATGATATAGAGGATGTATTCTATAGAAATATTTCAGTTGATGATGAAAACCTTGAAGACACTGTTGAAAAATATGTTGATAACTATTTCAAACCTAACCTTGATAGTTTAATAAAAACTGGTTCTGGTGATTATTATATTGAAACTATCCATGGTGATTATGAACCATGGGTTGAAGTAGAAACCTGGGATGCATTAGATGAAATTCTGAACATGATTAGTAGTATTAAACAAAATCCATCTATTAACTCTACCACGTACCCGGATCCGGTTGATTTAATGGAGGAAGTGAAAAAAGATTTACTATCAAAATTCAGCAGCAACATTAGTAAATATTTAAACGAGGATGTGTATAAAAACAATATATTGTTTAAGAGCGTTGGTAAAAAAACAGTATACCTTGCACGGGTATGGTATGTGTATAGGATACAAAGGGATATTGGAAAAGTATTCAACAGTGTTGAAGATGAGATTACAGGTTACTTGGATGATGCTATACCATCAGGAGTTGGTTTCAACGAGGAGGATGTAAAAAACACGTTAAGTGGAAGCGCGATGGATGCTGTTAAAAACCAGTTTTCAATACCCTTTGGTTTAGACATAGAACTTAGAAACATAAACGATGAATGGAAGGAAAATGTTAGATTAGCAGTTGATCAATACCCTGATTATCTAAACCCTTGGGAAAAAGTAGAGTTCAACAATGAAACATTCTACACGATGAAATTACGTAACCGTTGCATATTTGGTCCAACAGGTCTACCACTTTTACCGCCACCGTTACCATGGGTTGTAACGATGAACATATGGGTTATCGATGTAGAGGGGGAATATGCACAGTTTAAAGTCATCGATTCTAGCGATGAAACCCTTTTCAACCCTCTTTTTGGACATGAACCACAAGTATATGTAAGGGAGTCAAAAGTTGTAAAAAACAAGGATCAAGTAATAGGTGAAAACACACGTTTAACCTATGGTTTTACAACAGTTACGTTCAGCATTGTACCCTCGATGGAGTTTATGGTAGGTGATACAACACCTACTTTCTGGGATGAACATACACCAGGGTTCAAATAAAAAAAAACCTTTTTTGGATAGAGGAATAACGTGTATGATGTCTAAAAAAACAACAAAGGTTTTTGTACTCACCTTATTTGTTTCCTCACTACTGATAATAGTAATTCCTACAATTACACATGTAGTAGATGCTGGTGAATGCAAATATGGAACAATGTACGCATGGTATAGTATAGATGGTATAAACTGGGAGAAAGCCACAGTTCATAATGCTCGTTTAAAACGTGGTGAACCATTCTATATCAAAGTAAACGTTACTACGAAAAAGGATAACATATGGGCTTGTTTAAAACTATGGGAAACCGGTGAAAAAAACGCTGAAAACTCAAGTTTTGAAGTAATAAACGGACCCTGTGATATCTATGAAATATTAAACATGCATACTATACCACAGAAAAACACAATATATACCTACACATGGAAAATGCGCATAAAAGCAGATGCTTACTGGGCTGGTGGAAACGCACCGTTAAACGTTAGAGTACAATTCAATAAAAATGATTACATCTCAGATGACATATACTTTACAATAGCAAACATATACATTGTTGATGAACTCTGGGAAAACTATACCAAAGAGATTAAAGATAAAAACATCTCTACAAACAATAATAAAAACATTTCAGGTTCTGAAATCATAATAGTTCTGATACCTCTACTATTAGTTGTATTTTATATAAAAAAAACAAAGATTACATGATATAAATAAAAAATAAATTATATTCTCTTTTTTTAAAACCGGTTAATATGTATAATATCCTCAAGTTTCCTCTTCGGCACATGTAAAACTTCTCTTTCATCACGCCAATACTCCACTGAATCTTTTAACTCTTCAACAACAGGATGTTCCGCTTTGTAACCCAATGCAACAACTGAATCAACATAATAGTTCTGGGGTAGTTCAAGGATACTATGTAGTTTTTCTCTATCAACTTTACAGATTATACAGCTACCTAACCCTTCGTTTTCAGCCATCAACGTGATGTATCCTGCAGCGATACTAGCATCACGTACGTACCAAGGGTTCTTATTAGCATCTCTAACAAGTATAACTATATATGCCATTGGTCTCTCATTTTCACTTGGAACCCATCTGGGTTTGATATACCCCGCCCATCCAAGTGTTTCAAAAACCTTCGAACGTAACTCTTTATCAGTAACTATGAAAAACTCAAGTGGCTGTAGATTAGCAGCAGATGGAGCGAGACGTGCAGCATTTATAATTTTTTTCAGCGATTCTATTGATATATTTTTTTGTTGAAAACGCCTAACACTTCTCCTATTTAAAATAGCATTATAAACATCCATATAACACTATAACTGTTATCTTAAATAAAAAAATTTCCACATCTAACATACAGTTTTTAAATACAACAGATATAGAATTGACAGAAGTATCAGTTTTTTTTAGGTATATAAAGTATCTCAAAACGTTAGCATCAAAAAAAATAAAATAATATACCACCTCTTGATACATAATAAAAAAAACAGATAAGGGGTTTTTTCTAAGATGGTAAAAAAAATTAGACGAATGAGAACCTTCGCAAGAACAGCAGCTAAATCATTAGAAAAAAAACTGATAGAAAACGCTAAACAACTTAAAAAAAATCCTTATCTCATTTTACCGGAGTACAATGATCAATACTCTACTAAACACTTTAATAAAATAAAAAAAACCCTTGACAAAATCAGTAGATTTAGCGAAAACCCTAAAAAACTAGAGAAACTATCCAATAAACGAGGTCTTGATGGTGCATTAGCTGGTTCAATACTTCTTGCGTATTCTGAAAAAGCACCTTATCTTGCAGTTGCTAAACACCCCCTTGGGGATATATCATATGCACAGAGGGGTAAAGCAGATAAAGAAAAACTAATCGCTGTACAGTATTTTGATAACCCTATCCTGCGGTTGATGGGTATAAAAGATGTTGCTTTAAAAAAACGTTTACATGTTTACTCATGGGATAATGGTTATGTTTCTACTGGTTTAAAACCAAACCCGCCTAAA
>QMTJ01000073.1 GCA_003651045.1 Thermoplasmata archaeon
AACTGGAAACCTATTAAATGGATCTACACAATGAACCAGGTTACATCTTTTACAAACCTCCGATATAACTTCATCAGTCCAATCTCCTCCACGTGGCTCCCATACAAACTGAAAAACAGGATTTTTTATTGTTTTAAAAAAAACAACAATGTTCTCCAAGTTTTCATCTGTTGGTTTAAAACTAGCAGGACATTGAAACAACACATACCTTGTTTTTAACATAGAACAAACTCTTTCAGTAACCCTCCAAGCATTCAACACCTCTTCAGTCTGCTGAAAAAAACCATAGTTCTCAGGTTTACCCTTCAACGTTCCCTTAAACCGTCTATACGTGGGACTCGTCACAGGATGAGTAACACCCTGCCATGCTTTCACAGTAAACTCAAAACCCGGTGGTGAAAGAGAAAACCATTTTTTAACAGACTCATATGAAGGAATCTGATAAAATGTTTTCTGTAACTCTACAACTCTAAACCTTGCGAAATAGTTTTTCATCCCATGTGGAAAACCACAACAACCGATTTTAATAGAAAACATAATTGTAAAAATTCATCTAAAATATTGATTTAAACTTTTTTTATCTTGTTTTTTCGAACCATTTACAATCTTTAGGGCAACTGAAAAACATGTCAAGCTTGTTTAAATCACAATCATGTTCCTTTAACATGTTCTGATCTATTTTGTTCATACTTATAAACTCTATATTTCTCCATGTAAAATGTTTACAACTTGTTTTAACATGCATAAATCTAATAGATTCACAAACAAATATTAATTTGTTTAGATAATCTACTATAAAAAAAGAGTGAAGGAGGAAAAAAATTTAACGCTTTTTTCATTTGTTTATCTTTTTTATTCTAAAACATAAATGTTTTTCTTTTCACATATCTCTTTTAATTTTTTCGGCCAAATAGTTACACTTACCCCCTAGATGAGCTTTTCTCAATAGTAGCATATACGTCCGTGACTGCCCTGTACCTCCAACCGATACTTAACGGTATTTTATTGTTTATAATAGCTTGATGATAAGGGTATTTCAGGAAATCAAGAAGGTTTGACATTTCTAGTTGTTTTTTTGAGTGTTTCAGTAATTTACACGTATACCCATGGATGTAAGTTCATGTCGTCTCCGGGTAACAGGATTCCAAACTAGTATATCACCATTGAGACCATGAATACTTTTCTCCATTTTTGGTAACAGTCTCCATTATCCAGTCATCATAGTCTGGTGCTCTAAGTTCATGAGGGCAACCATCTTTCAACGGGTAACCAATCCCTATTATAAATATAGCCGGGTGTTCCTTAAGTACCTCTGTCTCTATAGCTTTCCGAGGTAAATCCGGGTACTGTTCTAGTATATCCTCAGCATGTATAAACTCTAGTTTATCAGGAAAAACCAGATATTTATCCATTTTAAGCCTGGAGAACATATCCTATATATAGGTTTCTGCTCCTTTGATAACCTTCCAGATTTTATTAACTACCTCTTTTAGATACTGTAGATTCCTTTCTTTTTCTGTGATTATCTTCTCCCAATCCCATTGATCAACATATGCACTATGATCATGGTCAAGGAAGTAATCCTTACGTACAGCACGTATATCTGTAATAATACCTTCACCTACATCACAATTGAAATGTTTCAAAGCAAAACGTTTCCATTTAGTAGTTGCTTGTACTATCTACGCACGAATTGGTTTATCTAAACCAAGTCCACATGGGAACTCTACCGGCGTCCTAGAAGCTGTCTCGATCTAAATAATCGTTAACACCACTCTCAGCATCTACTATCAACGGTGCAGTCACTCTCATAAAGTTAAAGCTCTCGGCATAAATTCTCCTTGATATAGTCTTTCAAAGCAAAAATTGCTTTCTGCGTATCTTTTCTATCTAAAAGAGAACTGTAATCCTGTGGCAGTATTTTTTCGACTTCATCATAGCTTCCAATTCCTGGTCCTGCTACATCCGCTACTTTATCAACCATGATCACATCAACCCTTGCTCAGGCAATCCTAAATAGGATAGTTAAACTTTTATAATCAAACCATACAAAATTTATATTTTATACAAACTAAAAAAAACTATATTTTTTAAAAAAAATTATATATTTTATAAACATTTATTTTTAAAAACCCTTGTTTAGGAGATGGATGAATGAGAGAAAATAAACATAGAACAACCTTAGTTCTTATAACTCTGATTTTGTTTTCTGGTTTAAACATTACACCCTTGTCTGAAGGATTAACATGTAAGAATACTATAAACAGCAATCCATCATTATCATATCAACTTGATGAGTTAAACGTGTATTATATAGATGTAGGTCAAGGAGATTCTATATTAATCCAGACACCTGAAAACAATTTTGTCCTCATCGACACAGGAAGCAGAATATATGCTGACAAAGTCATTAGTTTTTTAAATAACCATCATGTAACAACTATAAAAACATTTATAGCAACTCATCCTCATGAAGACCATATAGGTGGATGTGAAGAAATCTTTAACGCTTTCCATATTTTAACTGTGTACCACCCAGGATACTATATAGACTCTCAAGCATATCAAAGATTCCTAGAAGCAGTTGAAAACGAAGGATGCACGGTTTACACAGACGACAAAATCGACCCTGGGGACTATATCGATATTTCATCCTCACTATCATGCAGGGTTCTAAACATAAATAGATATGCATCAAATGCAAACGATGCAGGTATTGTTTTAAGATTAGACTACGACCAAGTTAGTTTCCTCTTCACAGGTGATATCAACGGCGACAGAGGAGACTATGTTGAATCATATTTAGTAGACTATTGGGATGTCGATATAGATATTTTAAAAGTCGCACATCACGGTAGTAGACATAGTTCAACTGACTATTTCTTAAAAGAAGCTACACCAAGGGTTAGTATAATATCAGTCGGCAGCGACAACCCCTATGGCCACCCTCATCAAGAAACATTAGACAGATTATCTCAATACAGCTCATTAATATACCGTACAGATCTAAATGGAGATATAACAGTAACAACAGATGGTGTAACCTGGAACATCTACTACGAGAAACCTGAAGATACACCATTGAAACCCATAGTAACCGGTCCTACACGTGGTACCGCAGGATACAGTTACATATTCTATGCTAGATCAGTAGACCCCAACAATGACCAATTATTCTACAAATGGGATTTCAACGATGGTAATGTAACAAACTGGATCGGCCCCTATGACTCAGGGGAACAAATATCAGCTATCCACAGATGGGATCAAAATGGCACCTACATTATAAGAGTAAAAGCCAAGGACATCTATGATCACGAAAGCGACTGGGGGGTTTTAAACATAGCAATACCTCGGGATAAAAAAATCAATGTAAAAAAAACTCTGTCTATAATCCATCTACCATTTATACAAGTTTATTATCCCATGTTTTTTTTCGAATCTTAGGAGAAAAAAGTTAAAACCTTTAAAAAAAACAGTGGTATAAAAAAAACAAATTATTTTATTACGTAAACATATTCAGTATATGTAAAAAGAAAAAAAACAGGGATGGAATAAAAATAATGAACGAGGAAGACAAAAAAAATTTCTTAGAAGATTTCAAAAAAGCAAATATAGAGAAAAAAATGGATATGTGGTTTTATGCATTAGAACAAATAGCATTATGGGAAGAAACTATAGCTGAGATGTCAGATATCGCACAAAAAACTCAACAAGGGAAAAAAGCTGTAATGGAATAAAACAAAAAAAAGAAGGGAGGTAAAAAGAAACAAGTATGAATGAAGAAGATAAAAAAATGTTTTTAGAAGAATTCAAAAAAGCAGATGGATCTAAAAGACTGGACATGTGGGATTACGCTCTGCAGCAACAGGTATTATGGGATAACATACTCACTGAGATGCAAAACATTGCAAAACAACAAGGTGTAGATAAAAAATTAGATGAACTAGTGGAGAAAGAAATGAAAAAAATAGAGGAGAACAGGTAAAAAAAACTTTAAAAAAAAGAAAGGAAAAAGTTTTTAGTTTATAATTTTGAACTGAAATTCTTTCATCTTAAGTTTCAATGTATAGAAATATGTAAAGAACCTGATAATATATACTAAAAATATTTACGTCAAAGACTATAAATTAGAGGAGGAGAGGTTTTTCTCAGCAAATAAAAAAACCTCTCTGAGTCTCCCAAATTTTTTACATATTTTTTAGATTAGGTCGCTAGTAGTTGTACTACCTGAAATGGAAGCAACTCTATTAGTCTCTCTATCATCGGGAAACGTTTCACTATGTTTTCAAAGAAAACATGTAACAACTTGATATTCACTCTACCACGTGGTGTACTAAATTTCAATGTACCCCAGTTACTTTCGCTATCGTACATGTCTTTTGATTTAACTTTGATAGTGAATGTATCCTTTGTACTCCAAGTATGAGATAGTGTTACTTCTTCACCACTCGCATGTGGTCCATCCCAGTCTGTATAGGTTCCGTCACCCCAGTCGACATAGTACCATAGGTCAAGGTTTTCAGGATGGGTGCCAGTAATTGTAAACGTGTATTCAACATCTGGTTTACCCGAAGTTGGTCCTTTTATCACTGGCGTATCAGGTGGTTGTCCTATTTGGAAACTTGTACTCTTAGATGTTTCTTCATTACCGAGGTTGTCAACTGAGTAATACTCAATAGTGTGTCTACCTCGTTCTGATACAACTATTGGATCAATGTAAACGCTCCAGTCAGAACCCCCATCAAATTTGTAGAGAGTTTGATTAACACCTGAAACCGTGTCATAGGCTTCAAGTGTAACTGTTACGTCACCTTGGTACCAACCATCTGGTTGTAGATTGCCACTTAGTTTACAAGTAGTTGTTGGTGGGTTTGTATCAATTTTTACAACATATGGTTCGGTTCTCCCAAATGTGTTCCCTGCGTTATCCTCTGCGTAAATCCTTATAATATGTATACCGTCACCTGATACAGTAAACGGGGCTGTATACACTACCCAGTCAGCTGTTTCACCTACGATTCGATACATAATATTATACATCCCTGATACGTCATCGGTTGCAGAGCAGGTGAAAGTCACTGGTGATACGTAATATTCACCTACTCGTTCTCCATCGATTTGAACATCAAGATCTGGTTTTTCATGATCTATCTTAAATGTTGTGGATTTTGTATCTTCAACGTTACCGTAGATGTCAACAGAGTAAAACTCTACTATATGATGACCATTTACGTATACGATTACTGGGTCGATATATGCAGCCCAGTTTCCACCATCTAAGCGATATTTTGTATAGTCTACACCACTCCAGTCGCTAGCCTGTAAAACTATTGTCGCAGGGCCTTTAACCCAACCATTGTTTCCATAGCTTCCTTCTATAACTGCTTCTGTCACTGGTGGTGTGTAGGCATCGATACGTATTTCACAGTGAGCTGGGTAACTCTGTTTCCCTTCATTATCTGTAACTACTAGTGTTACATCATATATTCCATCTAGAGTGTATGTATGTGTTGGTGACATAGCTGTAGAAGTAGCTCCGTCATCGAAATCCCAGTAATATGATACCACGGTTCCATCAGGGTCCCATGAGCCGCTACCGTCGAAATTAATTGTTGGATTGTTACCAGCATAAAAATCTGGGGAAGCCACTGCGGTAGGTCTCCAGTTTTCCCATACCTCCAATTGTTTAGTACAAGAATCTGTCTGCCCCGCACCGTAGATGGTAAGAGTAACATCGTATACTCCTTCTGTGGAGTACGTATGTGTCGGGTTTTTCTGATGACTCGTTGATCCGTCACCAAACTGCCAAGTATAAGAGGTTGCACCTACAGAGTCATCTATAAAATGTATAGTTTCACCAGGATGCGGATAGTTTTCTAACCAGTGGAAATCAGCTCCAAAGTCTTCTGCGCCTTTTATCTGACAATATGGGTCACCAAACAATGTTGTACTATACACGTTGTGGTACATTGCGTTTCCATCATCCATATGCCAAGAGTTGTCTTCC
>QMTJ01000074.1 GCA_003651045.1 Thermoplasmata archaeon
CCTGAACCCTACCGATTATGTTTTTTAACAACATATAATCTCTGCCGCATCTACATTTTTGATATGTAACAACTCCTAAATCACCAGTTCTGTATCTAATAAAAGGGAAAATAAAATTATTAAACCCGGTGGTTACAATTTCACCTATCTCGCCTTCTTTATTAACTGGTGTTCCATCTTTATGAACTATTTCAGTTATTCCATACTCGGGGTAAACATGATAATTGTAACTATATCTACATGTTGTTGCAAAAACAGATACCTCAGTATGTGCATATAACGCATAAACTCTGCAATTAAATGTTTTTTCTAATAACTCTCGTTGCCAATCAAACAAAGTCTCCCCTGAGCAGATAACCATTTTGATACTCGGGGGAAAACTTATTTTATTTTTATTCATGAATTTAGCTAAAGTTACAATAGCTGAAGGATACGCTAGAATAAATTTTGGTTTGAATTTTCTTATTTTTTTTGCATACAAGGATAAATCTTCATCTTTCGTATGAAAAGATGAAAGCGCTAAAACTCGTCTAAAAATTTGATATTTAAAAACACTGTCAAATCCTGTTAAAGAAACCTGTTTGTCCATGAGATGACAATTAGCTTGATCCAATAGTGTTTGAAAGAAAGCCAGATATGTAGCCTGTGCAACACCTTTCTCCATATACACCCCTAATGGGAAACCCGTTGATCCGCCGGTTTTTATGTAATCAAATTTATATTCTGGGTAATTCTGTGCTTTTAAATCCTCTCTGTTTTCCTGTACGATCTGTTTAGTTAGAAAAGGTAATTTTTTAAGATCATCAATAGAAGAAACATCTCTAGGTTTCAACCCTGCTTTTTTAAAGAGTTTATTATAATATGGTACGTTTTTATATGCATGATGTAATAAGTTTTTTAATTGTTTTATTTGATATTCCTCTGTTTGTTTTTTATCCCATGTCTGTGATTGTTTTAAAAAAGTATATTTTTTTCTATAAACATTGTGACTAAGTAATGTCTTTAAAGCAATATGGGTTATCTTATTTCCTTTAAGAAAATTTTGAAATAATTTAACCATTTTTTTGTAAACCTTCTTTAACTTTAATTTAGATTCAAGGTAGTATTTATTGTTTACTACATCTCTTATAAAAAATGGGGTTCAAAGTTTTTTTTAACATTTATCCACAAGATGCAGATTCTACTCAACATGATACTTGTTTGTTTTGTAACTCTCAAAACATTTGTTGTGTAAGAAATAAAAGAAAGTGGTCTTTTGTTCCTAAAGTAGTGATGTAAAATATTAATTTTAGCTTTACAAAAAATAAGTTATATCGAAAAACATTTAACCTATGTTTTCATTCATTGTTAATTGGTGATGCGGGTGCAGAAAACACTATTTGATTTTCTCGATGATGAAGAGTTAAACACGTTACCTGAGAATGCTAAAGAGTAGAAAATAGGAAGGAGGTTTTTTTGCTAACAGAGAACCTTACCTATTTATTTGCATTTTGGAAAAGGAGTAAAAAAAAATTATAGTGGTTTAAAGCTTAGGTGTCTTGTTTTTATAAAATCTCCAAATAGAGAAACAGAGTAAAACTATGGAGAGGGTTAAACAAATAACTGCTATATACTGGAGAATAGGATCATGGATAACTGCGGTCATATATTCAGGGACTGTAGATAGAGTATCTACTGAATTGCTACTAACCAAATTCTTTGTTTCACTAGCTGGTAATGTTTCAGTGCCTCTATATGTTGCATTAACTGCGAGATAAAGTTTCTCAGTTGAAGGAATCCATTGTATATCATGTATTGAAAAAACATTCACTGGTAAACTATAGTTTTTAGCATTATCAATAACTGTTTGTGAAAGTTGACTAATAGTTTGATTATTTAAGGGTACGTTGGCAGCAGGTGTCTGTGAAAACTCAATGCTTCTATGTAAGAAACCTGTGGTTTTTTCTTCAGCGAGGAATATTGCTGTGGAATCAGAGCCGATGAAATTAACAGCTTTTGCAACAACTACTCCACGAAGGTAGCTTATAAACTGTATAATACCAATAGCGAGTGTAATAAATGTAGCTGTGAACATTACAACAATTTTATTGTTCTCTGGATGCAAAAGTCCTTCTCCTTTCCATGTTAGTTTATAATATACCCATTTATGTCCTTCTCGTTCTTTTCTTTTAACTAAACCTGCCTCGTGTAGTTTGGTTAAATGTTCATGTAGTGTTGCTTTGTTGAGTTTCGTGGCTTTACTTAATTCTTTTAAACTCATTTTTTTACCGTCTAAAATTTTTAAAATATCGAGTCGTGTGTCAGAGGCAAGGGCTTTGAAGGTGTCCATATCCAGAGTTATTTTTGGCATCCTATAATACCATATTATAATCTAGTTCTATTTATATATTGTTTGTTTTTGTTTGGGAAATTCCGAATATTCTCCTATGTTTTATATATTAAGATGAAATAAACATAGTAAGATGGTGATATAGATTATGGAAATGATGAAAAAGTTTAGAAAAACTATTTTGATCGCAGCTGGTATTATATGTATAACCATTGTTTTATTAGAGGTTTTTCTACCAGGTTTGCTAGAGACATCCATGGGTGAACCTGTTTTTCCAGTGGATCATCTATTTGTTGATACCACATATCTTTTAAAAACAGATGAAACAAATGAATCTGTAAATGTAACATGTGATATTTATCTTACTAATATCTGGGAAAAAGAATCAGGTGATATAAAAGCTATAGTATATGTTATTGAAACAGAAAATAATTTTGCTGAGTATAAAAACAAGGTTGAAACAGGTAGGATAAAAGCGAATTCAACTGCTGAGATTGAAATACCGCTTGTGTTGTCAAATAATACCTACAAAGTTGATGTGTTACTGTTTGAAAATGATAAGCTAGTAATAAAAGGTGAACTTAGAATAAGCGCGTATCCACAGTATTCTTGGGAAGAGATAATGCATGGTAGCGTAGGTAAACAGAGTTGGAATATAAAAAACGTTTATTCTGAGTTTAGCAGAGTGCGTTAAAACTTTTTACTTTTAGGAATGCGATCTTTCTCTAAAACTTTTTTTATAGTTTTTCTTTACTTAGAGCTTGTTCTCTAAAAAAATTTTTGGGGTTGGGTTTTGTTTAATTGATGATGGAGAGAAGGGATAAGGAATCTGGAGGGGGTGGATGGTAAAGATGAAAGGAAGAAAACTAGTTTTTCCCAGATTCCACTAAGATATACTCTGTGTATTATGATATATAAATATTTCTATCAAGTTTGTCATATTGTAAAAATGACAAGATCACATTTTTGTTGCATAAAAAAAATTTAACAGCGGACCCATGGGGATTCGAACCCCAGTTACCGGCTCCGAAGGCCAGTAGGATATCCAGACTACCTCATGGGCCCCCTTATCAAACAAAAACATAAGATGTAGATATAACATTGATATTAAAAATGTTGTTTAAAATTTTAAAAACTGGCTTAACACTTTGCATTTGATTAACCCTCGTTCACTTCTACGCAATTAGCTATCCTCAATATTTTTAACATTTCAATATAGGAGAACTTTCAAAAGATTAATTATAAAAATGTACTATATTATATCTTACAAAAAAGAAAGTTATAAATATTGTTTAGGAGATATCAATAAAAACAACTGGATGAGATGCACATATAAGAAAAAAATTTATATGGATTTTCAGATTTAAAAAAAAGAGAACCATCTTAATATAAGGATCCTAAGAAGGTAGGTAGGGATGTGGATGCATGATAGAGTTAGAATTAAAGATTAAAAAAATATTTTTTTATACTTAGGAGAGGATGGTGTGAATAAAAATAAAAAAGAGGAGGAAAAAGCTACAAATCACCAATATAATACTTCAGAGATTGAGCAGATAATTGATGAGATTATAGTAAAAAATAAGGAGAAACTAGATAAAATCTATGAAAAAGAGATTGATACTATAAAGTTAGCATTTAGGGACCGAAGAGATAACACTATTTTTTATCTCAGAAAAAAAACTGATAAGAAACCTGTTAATATAAAAGAAATCCATAAGGAAATAATAGCTGAAGCGAAAAATAAACTCGGTGAAACAGCATCTAAGAGTAAAACTGAAAAAGATAAAACAGCAGAAACAGAGGTTAAAAAAGAAAAAAAGAAACGCAAGATTGATTCAAAGATAGATCTCCCTTCTATTCAGGAAACACTGGAGAGACGGAGTTCATCTGTAGAAAACTATGATACTGTTACCAAATCTGTTGATGAGCTTTTAGAATCAGATGAGTTATATGAAGTCGTTTCAGATTTTGAAAAAGAACTAAAAATAGATGAACCACGAGAGTTAGAGGATGAAGCAAAAATAATAGATGAAAAACTAAAGAAAACACCCGTTGTTGAGGAAACTAAAGAGAAGGAAGATGTTGCAGAAAAAAAATCTAAAGAGTTAGCTGAGAAACATGGTTTTTTTAAAGAGAAAAAAACAACTGAGGATTCTTTATTAAAAAAAGAGGAAAATAATGTTACTGAGTCTGATGTCGATGAAACTAAAAAAATAGATGAAAAAGAGAAGAAGTTTTTAGATGAAAAAATCCTTAGTGTTTCTTCTGAAAAAAAATTAAAAGATAAAAAGAAGAAAGAATGGAAAAAAGAAAAAACTAAAGAACGAAAGTTTTTCTTTAAACGGGAAAAACTTGAAGTAAAAACGGGAGAAGTTTTAGGTTCTAAGAAGAGAAAGAAGAGTAGAGTGTTTAAACCTCGTTTTCATGTTGAAAACCTACCTACAAAAGATACCAAGTTTTTAGATGAAAATATTAAGAAAAAACAAGAAATCAAAGAAGATGATTCCTTTGATGAGAAGATAACAGCTGAGTTAAAAGCTTTTAGAAAGTTAGAAGAAACGATCAAAGCAGAAAAAAATGTAGAAGAGACAAAAACCCCGTTTGTAGCTGCAGGAAATAGTGAAAAAACTGTTACTTTGGATACGGGTTTATTAGATGAAACACAAGGGCGGGAGGAGGAACATGTTTTTTTTGATGAAGATGATTCTTTTGAGGGATGGAGTCCCCATTTAACTGAAAAAGAAGAAGATAAGAAGCCTCTTCCGATTTCTGGTAAACCTGAGATTGCATCTGATGAGTATATACCTGGTGGAGATATTGAGTTACCTCGTGAGGTGTTGAGTGTTAAGTCTGTTAAACTCTCTGATTTGGGTTTTTCTGAAAACGACTGGGAGGAGTTAGATTTTTACCCGCTTCATGAACCTTTTGCATATGTTGAGATACTCCGTGAGAGGGAGACGCTTGATAAGTGTTATTTCCTTGTGGAGGTTGAAATAGATGATGAAGAGAGAAGGATTTTGGATTTTATAACTGAGACGATGAAAACAGTAGCTATTGATACTGAAGAGTTGGAGTTGAGAGGTGATGAGGAGTATTTGATTGCAAGGGTTGATGAGATTATCAGAGAGTATAATATTGAGATTAGTGAGGAGTCTAAGGAGAAAATATTGTATTATCTTGGTAAAACTTCTATTGGTCTGGGTAAGATTGATCCGCTTATGAAGGATCCTAACATTGAGGATATTAGTTGTGATGGTGCTGGTGTACCTATATTCCTATACCATCGTAAATATGGTTCACTTCGGAGTAATATTAGGTTTAATGATGAGGATGAGCTTTCTTCTTTTGTTTATAAGCTTGCTCAGAAATGCGGTAAACACATTAGTATAGCAGAGCCTATGCTTGATGCCACTATGCCCGACGGGTCACGTGTTCAAATGACACTTAGTGATGAGGTTACTGCTAGGGGTTCTACTTTTACTATTCGTAAATTCCGTGATGATCCTTTTTCGCCTCCTGATCTTGTTGAGTTTAATACTATGTCTTCTGAGATGTTAGCGTATTTCTGGCTTGCTATTGAGAATGGTATAAATGTTTTGTTTGCTGGTGGTACTGCTAGTGGTAAAACCACTGCGCTTAATGCGATTTCTTTGTTTATCCCTCG
>QMTJ01000075.1 GCA_003651045.1 Thermoplasmata archaeon
TATCACAACATTTTTAGTAGAAGGTTTCTCAAAACTGTAGCTAAAACTTAATGCTTTTTCTATACTATCTTTTTCAGGGTTTCCTACCATTTTATCAGCAGATTTCCCAACAGATAAAACTGTTGCAGATGCTGCTAACAAAAATACTACTACTAACATACTTATTATTTTTGTTTTCATAAATTCTTTTTTCACCTCCACCACAAACAATAGTTAACATTTGTTAACTATTAGAGTTTTTTTGTATTGTATACCTGAAAAAAATTTCAGAATACAATACTTATCTCTCTTTCTTTTACAATCTCCATATAAAACCTAAGATTTAAAGTTTTTTGCTTCAACTATTTATTACTATTATTTACTCTTTTTTTAAACAAAAGTTTGTAAGAAAAAAAAGTTGAAAAAAACACCATAAACGCGAATAGCTACTGCTTAATATTCTATTTTTATCACGTGGCATACTAACAGTAAGAGATGATGACCACTTGCTTTCATGACCTTCCACGTCTTTAGCCTTCACACGCACCCGGTATGTATTTTTTTTACTCCATTTATGTGATGCTTTAACTGTTTCACCAGAATGATACGGCCCTATCCAGCTACTATGTGTACCATCACCCCAGTCGAATAAATAGTAAATGTCATCTCCCTCGTTATCTGTAGTAGATGATGAATAAGTATATGTTTTCTTAGGTGTTCCTCTTGTTGGACCTTGGGGTTTACTAGGCCTATTAGGAGCACCTGGTACTACTCCATATGTAGTTGATTCCATGGTTATATCAATAGATTTTTCTTCGTCACCATATGCTCTGATAACGTTACCGGCATCCTCCGCGTAGTACAATGTGGACACGTCACCATCTGAAAGTATTACAAATGCTTCATATGTACCTGCATCAATTGTAACTGTTTCAACACCTGTACATTCTGCAGTGTTTCCACCTATAAGGTCATCGATATAAATAGGGTTTTCTAGTAGTGAAACTTCAGCGGTTCCAGTAACATTACATGCTGGAGTAGTCCATTGTTTACCAGGTTTTAACGGGAAATCAATTGCATTAAAACTAGGTGTTATATCAACGTTTATATCCATTGTGAAAGGTTTTAAAGGTATACCTACTACTGCGATTTTTCCTTCTATATGTGCGTTTATGTTTTTAAAACCAATGTTTGACTTGTCAACTACTATTTCACCAGTGATCGTGGTATCTTTGAGGGAACCCGATATTATTTGTATTTCAAAAATGTTTATTTCACCTGTTACTTCGCCATTAATGGTAACTATGTATGTTGATCCTTGATCTGATTCAACAGTAAAAAGTAAATCTCTGAACCCCCAGTTAAACGCTAACGCGTCTCCTAGCTCCCCTTCGATTGTCATGTCATATGTCCAAGTGTCACCTTCTTCCCACGTTGGTGTATCTGTTTCATAGCTGTTAGATTTATTTGTTTTTTGTAGAATTTTTTTGATATTGTAGTTGTTGTTTTGTTGTGCAGCTATTGAAAAAGTTGGGGAGATTAGGAATCCACATATTATTAATATGAGGAATATTTTTTTATACATATATTTTTACCATCCTATCTATCTATAATATCTTGGTTTGGAGGAAACATGTTTTTGGTTTGAAAGAGATGAGAAGAGGAAAGAATATAGAAAGAGGGAAGGAGGTTGTGTTTATTTATGGGTTTACTGGTACAGGTTTTGTCCATTCTGGGCTGTAACAGATAAGTGTGGGGTCTCCGTAGATAACCTGGACATTAGTGACTTGCATTGATGAGGTACCGTAAAGGGCTTTGTTGTATTTCTCCGCGTCAACATTTTTTGCTGTGAAATCTCGTTGATGCAGCCATACGTATTTTGAGAAAGCTTGTCCAATTTTTAAACCGTTTATCATCATGTCTCCTATCCAGTTGTCATCAAGGAGATCTTCTTGTGGACATAAACCGGTTCCTGCGTTTCCATACCATAGTGCGCTACCATGTTCTAAGTATATTTCTGGTCCAAAGTGTTGTCCTGTTGTGCATGACATCCATAGTTCTATTTCACTATGTAGGTTTTCTAACTGTTGGTCAACCCATTTGAAATGTATGATATCATATAGATTAGGTTCTTTTGCATTGTACCAAGTGAATCCTCCCCATCGTGGTGTTTTTGTTTGTTGGTCATCGTACATGTAACCTCGCCAGCCATCCCACCAGTTGAAATCATAGAGGTTTTCATGTCTTAATTCTGCTTCTGGGAATTCTTCTGCGACGTTACGGTATTGAGCGGATATACCTGACCCACCTGTTCCGTGTCCTGAGTAATAGTTTAGCGATACGCCCTTGTTCATCCTTTCCAGCCAGTTATCCCAGATCACGTGTCCTTCGTAGAATCTACCATGCGAGGAGAACGATTCTTTTACTTCTCTTGTCGAGTACACGCTATGTCTAGTACCATCATTGGTTGTCCATTGTGAGCCATCTGGGAAGTTCATAAGCTGTGATGTTGTTACATCACGTCCTGGGTTCGCATAGATTATAGCTGGGTAGAGTATATCACGTGAGATAAGAGCTGCATCTAAACCTGGTGTTTCAAATGGAATTTGCCCTGCATAGGATCCTAATCCTGACATAACGCGGCATATGGGGTGACGAATATCTGTATCCCTTGGTGCTACGAAAATATATACTTCTTGGCCACTTTCGTCTAATCCCTTGTTTTTTATCCAGTTGTATATTTCATCATGGATTCCTCCCCACCATCGGAGATGTTGATCTATTCCTAGAGGTGGTAGTATACCATTTAGTAGATCTCTAATGATTTTCAGTAGATCAATGGGTTCACTCATTTTAGCTAGGTGACCTTGTGCTCTACATCCATGGTACCATCCACCAGCGTATTCTCGCCAAGCTGTAGCCTTATCAAGTAGGTTATACGCATCAGGTACTTCTCCAATGTTGAGCACGTTGCTACCATGGTATGCTGCTATTAAACCAGCTGGTGCAAAATATCCATCTTCTGTTCCAAAAGAGGTAATGGTTATAACATTATCAGATTGAACATCAGTTGTTTTTAAACCTCGGGTTTTTGATTTTGTAACCTCTATAAGTTTCTGCATCGTGTTAATCTCTGTAACAGAGATAGATTTATCATCTAAAACAGCCTTGCTCACATGATTTAAGTTGACAAATAATACGTTTTTTACTCCAAGCTGTTTCAACGCGTTTTTCGTCTCTACTGGTACTGAGTCCTCTGTGACATATAGGAGGGGTACGTGCATCTGAGAAGCTAGTACTGCCCCATTAGCAGCGGATAAACCCGCGTTTATTCTTTTATCACTATGTGTCCTACTTACTACTTTAATATGATATGGTATAGTATCACTGGTTTTTTCCTGACCATATGGATAGTGTGGTGTTACAATTACTGTCCATTTACCTTTCTGCGGATAGTTAATCTCCACCTTATGTTCTGTAGTATATGTAGGTTCCCATCTCCGCCAGTCTTCGAAACCATGATGATGATCACCATTCCATTTATGAATAGGGTTAATAGGACCTCCATTCCAATGTGGCACTGATGGACGTCTCACACTACCTGTTGGATCCACGAGGAATACTTCAAGATAACTAGGTGTATCTGTAGTTACTTTGACTTCTATACTAGTATCTACATTAGTCACAGGTATTTTATATCTATCACATGAGTATCTGGTTATTTCAAAAGTACTGAAACCTGATTCACCATCAATAAACGGCCAGTATAAACCTGGAATTGCGATTGGGAAGTAAATATTTGTGTTGTCACCTGGTCCATCATATGGGTGTGGCCAGTCTTCAGCAGTTCCTAACTCGTAACGAGTAGTTATAACTCCTACCTCTGGACAATCTGACCCATGTGCGTAAACAGTCATAGCACCCCATTCTTTACTAATCCACATCTGGATTGCCTGGTATCCTCCAAATTCTTGGAATCTACTATCACCAGGTGTAGCTGTGGTTTTCTTTGTTTTCACTTTCAATGTTGCATCTTTATCTATTATTGTACCGAGTTCATCACTGTAACTGCTTCCATCAACTGCAAGGACTGCTGTATCAGAACGTGTCCATTTCGTAGTTCCAATATCTGCTGCTGCTTTTATTGGTTTTTCATCTACTCTGTACACAACTGGTGTCATATGGTAGCCACCTAGATATGTATTCCAATCGTCTAAGAGATACTGTGTTGTGTCATCAGCGGTTCCAAACCAATGTGTAGGAGTACTATCACCTGTATAGACAACCGGGGACACATACTGTTTACCATTTTCTTTATACACTGCAGCTGGAACCGCTGCCAGAAACGCATATTCATCATCGTTACTATCTGGGTCATTAGTAACTGTAAAAGTCTGAGCAACAGGTATAATCTCCGGTTGTGGAATCGGACTAGGTGGACTCTCTGCTGCACCACCAACAGTGAGTTCTAACTCATAGGCTCCTGAACCATAGAGGAAATAATCATCAGGCCATTTACTTGTATCCCAACCTGGAAACATATCAATTTTGATCTTCCAAGTACCAGAGGCATCAGCAGGGTATTCAAGAGTATCTTTACCATAATACATAGAATAGTAAACCATTTCTCCAGAGGGGTTGTAAAGATGTATATCAAAATCTCCTTCTCGTTTCTCCACTGGCTCTACTGTTACAAAAATACCTTGACCAGAGTTCACATTAAAACTATACCAGTCCTCCCAGTCATTTGAATCTAGATACCCACTATATGAGCCTGGTGTTATTGGTGTAGCAGAACCCATTGTGTCACCAGCGTCACCACTGGTTCCTGCATCGTTTTGCCCATTTAGAGTTACACTAATTGTATAGTCAGCAGCACCAGCGCTAGGGTTAGCACAGATGTGAACAAAATAAGTACCTGTTTCATCAGCAGTGTAGCTTTGACCAACAGGGTTACCAGAAGTATCAGCTATCTCAATTTCATAGTTTTCACTACTAGTAATACTTGCCTGGATAGTTTGTCCTTCGCACACAGTAAACTTGAACCAGTCTTCATCATCTCCACTATGTGGATCCAAGCTACCAGTTCGTCCTCTCCCAGGCACAGTTTGATCAATTGGTTCACCAACATATAACGGGAGTGCTGTCTGTATTTTACTACGGGAATCTGTATTATACCCCATGTCATTCTGATCACCTGCTAACGTAGTTTCTTCTTCAGGTACATAATATGTATCCAGCCAACGTGGTGTGTTTACATCAGTGGAACTATAATCCGGTGCATTATTTTCATCATTGTCTTTTAAGTGTTTATTAATAACTTGGTTTAAAATATTGGTTTTAGTATTTTTTATATAGAAACCACTGCTCATAGGTATAGCAAATACACTTGTTAAAAATAGTAACACTATAACAGCAGCGCCTATTCTATTTTTTACTTTATACATAACCTCTTATTCACCTCCACCCAATTTTTCATAGTTTTTTTACAGCAATATTGAAAAGTTGCAAGTGTTAAATACTTTTTTAGTTTAAAATTGTTTCTTCCATATTATTTTTAAAAGAAGAATATTTAACTCGAAAGAAAAAAGAGAGAATGAGGTACAGATCTCTTTTAGTGAAACAAGATCTGTAACAGGTTCTGTATCCTTGGATGGTTCTCTAGAATATTCCAGATTATCATTGTTCTACTACGTGGTGTACTGAATGAATGCATTGACCATAGACTTTCAATCCCTGCAGTGTTTTTCGCTTTTGCTTTGATAGTGAAACCTTCTTTTGTACTCCAAGTATGAGATAGTGTTACTTCTTCACCACTCGCATGTGGTCCATCCCAGTCTGTATAGGTTCCGTCACCCCAGTCGACATAGTAGTAAATATTTGAACCTTCTGGATCTGTGGATTTAAACGTGAAACTATACTCTTTGTTAGGTTTACCTTTTGA
>QMTJ01000076.1 GCA_003651045.1 Thermoplasmata archaeon
CAGGTGAGGTTTTAGTTGATGGTTTTTCACCGATTATGATTACATCTTTCACTGATTTAATCGATTCAAATGGGAACACCAAATGACCTTGTTTATCGAGATGGTATAACCGTGGATCGACATCATCTGAAGGTTCTATAAGAATGTTTAATAATTCACCTGTTCTAGTGTCAACTGTTGTGTTTCTCATAATCCCAAGATATAAACCCTCTTCAGTCATAACTGTTTTTCCTCTTAAATCATTTTCAGTTATCTTCAATTTTTTTCCCTCCTTTTTATATTTTAAATAAATAGTTTACATATATTGTATATCTTTATCGCTTTTATCCTTTTTGGCAACGCCACTCCCAAGGTTTTCAGAGATCCGTTCGTAGAATTTGATAACATTTGATGTTATTGAAGCGCGAACTACATGCATCGCTCTGTCGAAATGTTTCCTGGTAACTGTTTTGGCGTCACTGCTTTCTCTAATCGCTATCATCGCTGCTTCTCTGCATAAAGCTTCTATATCTGCACCAGAGTATCCCTCTGTTTTCTGCGACAGCCAATATAATAGTTTTTCTTTATCTGATAATTTTTCAGTGTCTGCCTGTTTCTTTTCCTCTGTTTTATTTGTCTCCGCTGCTGTGTTTTCTTGTAATAGAACCTCTCCACTGGTGGTTTGTTGAATGATTTTCTTTTTTTCTTTCAACAGTTTTAAAGTTTCGTTTTCTAGTTCTTTTTCGATTTCTTTTACTTCTTCTTTAGTTACAGAAACCGGCATATCACGTGTATGGATTTTAAATATCTCAAAACGTGCTTTTACATCTGGCGCAGGTATCAAAACCAGGCGGTCGAAACGACCTGGTCTTAGTAGACCTTGATCAATAATATCTGGACGGTTTGTTGCACCAATTACTACAACACCTTCCATGCTTTCAAGACCGTCAATACTAGTAAGAAGCTGATTCACTACACTATCAGTTACATGTGTACCTGTATCTGTACCGCGCATAGGTGCGATACTATCGAGTTCATCAAGGAATACAATAGTTGGTGCTACCTGCCGTGCTTTTTTAAACAATTCACGTACAGCTTTTTCGCTCTCTCCAACCCATTTACTCATGACCTCAGGTCCCTTAATAGAGATAAAGTTGGCATTTGACTCATGAGCAACTGCTTTCGCTAAGAGTGTTTTACCTGTACCTGGTGGACCATATAATAGTACGCCACGTGGCGGAGTGATACCCATTCTTTTAAAAACATCAGGTTTTGTAAGAGGCCATTCCACAGCTTCTTTCAGCTGTTGTTTTGCTTCTTCAAGTCCTCCAATGTCGTTCCAGCTAACTTTTGGGATTTCCACTAGGAACTCTCTCATAGCAGATGGTTCAATACCACGTTGAGCGTTTTTGAAATCCTCCATTGTAACCTCCATTTTCTCAAGTACCTCAGTAGGAATAGGTTTCTCAAGATCAATCTCAGGTAAGTACCTACGGAGAGCATTCATGGCAGCCTCCCTAGCAAGCGCTGCGAGATCTGCACCAACAAAACCATATGTGTTATCAGCTAATTTATCAAGATCACAATCATCACTCAAAGGCATACCTCGTGTATGTATTTGAAGGATTTCTCTACGGCCATTACGATCAGGAGCGTCGATGCGGATCTCTCGATCGAAACGACCCGGTCTGCGGAGAGCAGGATCAAGAGCATCAGGGAGATTCGTAGCACCAATAACAATAAGTTTACCACGTCCTTTTAAACCATCCATAAGAGTCAGCATCTGAGAAACAACACGACGTTCAACCTCACCATGAACCTCAGATCTTTTAGGAGCAATAGCATCAATCTCATCAATGAAAATAATAGATGGCGCATTTTTCTCTGCTTCATCGAAAATCTTACGGAGGTTCTCTTCACTCTGGCCATAAAACTTACTCATAATCTCCGGGCCATTTATAGTATAAAAACTTGCACCTGATTCATTAGCTACTGCCTTAGCAATTAGTGTTTTACCTGTACCTGGTGGACCATGTAATAATACTCCTTTCGGTGGATCAATACCAAGACGGTCAAAAAGCTCTGGGTGTTTAAGAGGAAGCTCAATCATTTCACGTACTTTTAAAATCTCATCATGTAACCCACCAATGTCTTCATAGCTAACCCGTGGGCCTTCCATCTCTATTTCTCTAGCTGCTTCTTCTTTAACTTTTATAATAGTATCTTCACTTATAGAAACAATACCGCCTGGGTTGGTGTTAATAATAACAAAAGGAAGTGAACTACCAAACAAGGCTATACCAGGGATGATAACGCTATCTCCTTTGGTAAGAGGTCTTCTTAACAAACCTTTCTTTATTAAAGTATCAATACCTGCGCCAAACTGAATCTGCTGCCCCTTAGAAATAAGAGGAGCAAGAGTAACTTCACGCGCCTCTTTCAACTCAGCCTTTCTTATCTTAACACGTTCACCAAGGGTTGTACCAGCATTTTTACGAGTAAGATTATCAATACGGATTATACCCTTGCCTTCGTCAGCAGGGTGCGCCCTCCATACAACAGCAGCAGTGGTTTTGGTCCCTTCGATCTCTATAACATCACCGATGGATAAATCTAGGTTCACCCGGGTTTGATGGTCAATACGTGCTCTACCATATCCGACATCCTGCTGAAAAGCTTCAGCGATCTTCAAAACGGCTTCTTTTGCTTTCATATTTTAACTCCCACCGAATTATAAACAAATATAAACGTTTTTTTACTGCTTAATGGATAAAACATTATTATACTTTTTTCTATAACAAACCCATTATTAGTGTTGAGTGTTTCTTCGGGCACTGAGTTTTCTCTTGTTTAAAGTTTAAAATAGTTTAAAAATAACTTTTGCCAGACCCGGCAGGCATATTTATAACACTATATTTAAATAAATATAAAATAAATAAAAAGAAAATGCGGTTGAAACATTTCTCAATACTCTTCTCCATCACTGGAATCACGGTTTTATATATTCTTTCTTTGTTTTCACAACCTCCTCTTATAGAGTTACAAGAGTTGCCTATCTATGAGGGCAAGATGGTCATTGTTGAAGGAAGAGTTACAAAATGTTATATGACAAAAAATAGTGGGCAGATGTTAACTATTGAAAACAATAACTCTACAGCAACAGTATACATTACAGGTAGAGTAAATGTAGAATATGGTGACATTTTACAAGTAACTGGTAGGGTAGAAAGATTTAGAGAGTCCTGGGAAATCATTGTTGATGACGAAAAAAGTATACAGGTTTTAGAAAAATGGAATAAAAACGTTATACCTATACAGGTTCTCGCGGATAACCCAACAAAATACCTCGGTTTAAACATTAAAACCACCGGGCATATCGACATGATTTATAGTGATTGTTTTTATCTCATGGATTACAATAGCGGGTGTTCTCTCCTTGTTTTCTGTAACTTTTCAAATATCCCTTTTGTATCACAATTTAAAGGTAGTAAAGTATACGTCACAGGTGTATTTTCATTTGATAAACAAACGCTTCGGTATAGGTTAGAAAGCTATGATAGTAAACATGGTATTTTGTTTCCAGCAGAGGAGTAAAAAAAATGTTTATGTTACTTTTTTTATTACTTGTTTTTGTTTTTTGTCTCCTTGGTGTCTCAGCTGGTGTTTTAACAGGTTTGCTACCAGGTTTTCATGTTAACAATGTAGCAGTTATCCTCCTCTCAGTATCCAGTGGCATTGCACCCTTTTTCCGTTTCCTCTCAGGTTACGGTTTTTCATCTGAAACAGTTTTCACCCTCATCAGTGTTTTTATCCTCAGCTGCAGTATTTCACATACATTCCTCGACTGTATCCCTTCTACTTTTTTAGGTGCACCTGATCCTGATACTGCTCTCTCGGTTTTACCTGCTCATTCTCTCCTCATGGAGGGACGAGGATATGAAGCTGTTAGTCTTTCCGCTATAGGCAGCTATGGTGCGATATTGTTTTGTTTCATTTTGTTTTTTCCTCTACGTTTTGTTATTGGGACACCTTTAGAAGGATACAATTTGTTGAAGAAAATCATGGTTTTTGTTTTAATCGCAGTTTCTATTCTTATGATTGCTACGGAGAAGGGGAGAATCATTGTCCACAAAAAAGAGAAGAAGGGTTTATTTCCTTCTATAATGGGGATGTTGTTCGCGGTTTTTGTGTTTTTCCTCTCCGGTGTTTTTGGTTTAATTATTTTTAATATAGATGCAACCTCGCCCGTGGGTTTATCCTCTTCTATTTTGTTTCCTGCTCTCGCTGGTTTATTTGGTATGCCTACGCTTATTGCTTCTCTTAAATCTAAACCAGTGATACCGAGGCAGAATATTAGTGAACCAGTTTTTGATAAATTTGGTAAGAAACCCTCGTTTTTATCTATTGTTTCTGGTAGTGTTATGGGTGTTCTTGTGTCTATCGTCCCGGGTATCACTTCTGCAGTGGGTACTGTTCTCGCTATGAATGTACGCGGTGAATCTGATAAAAAACAAACAATTATTACACTTTCAGCAGTAAATACTGCTTGTGCTTTTTTCATAGTTATTGTAATGTTTATCATACTACGTGCAAGAAGCGGCGCTGCATTAGCTATGATGAATCTTATTACTGTTAGTGAATGGAAAGATGTTTCTCCACCCCAGGTTTTATTTTATCTTCTAATAGCTATACTCTTCGCGGGTTTTTTATCCTATTTTTTAACATTAAAAATCGGTAAAAGTTTCGCTAAAAGTTTTGATAAAATACCATACCTTCTAATGATTAAATCAACCATTCTATTGGTTACCCTCCTTGTGTTCCTCTTCACAGGTTTTATAGGTGTATTGGTTTTATCCATCGCGACATTTATCGGTTTACTCCCTGTGGAATGGGGTATTCGCCGTAGTCACTGCATGGGTGTACTTTTAATACCGGTCATACTTTATTTTCTCTAAAAAACTTTTTTCTACTTTACTCCCTAGGAAAAATTATTAAAAAAAAGATTTCTTTGTTAAGAAAACAGTTCTTCTTCAATCTGATCAAGTAAATCCTCAAAAGAAAGATCATGTTTTTTTCCTATTAAAAGCGCTGCAACCTCTGGAGTTACATTTTTTTCTTTTTCAACGTTTTTGATTTTTTGAAAAATTTCTTTTTCAATTAACTGTGTTTCTACCGAGATCCTATGAACAATTTTTTCTAAAACATCCTGCGCTTTAAGTTCTAAACCAGGGGGTTCTTCTTTTTTTTGTCCGGTTTGTTTTTCAAAGATTTTTTTAGATGGATGAAAACCAACAGGGGTAGTAACAGCAGTAATGTCAAAATTTGGTTTCAACAGTTCTTTGTTTTCCATTAACACCTTGTTTTTTATCGCATGTTTTATAAAATTTTGTGCCTCTCCAGGTGTGAACCAGTTAAGATCCATTGAAAGAGTGAGATACAACTCTGAGAAACTCATTTCTTTTTTCCCGCTACGTTTGAATACAAATGCTATAACCAGCTGCATTTCAGAAATCATGTCTTTGCAAACTCCTTAAAACTGTTTATGTTCACAAGTAGACCGGAGACACCAAAATTACTCCAGTAACCTTGGTTATCCAGTTTATCCTCATATACGTATGTTTTTTTGTTTTTGAAAATGAGTTGTTTTAAAATACTCTGAAGTTTAAAATCGTCTTCTATTTCTCCTCTACCATGTAAACATACAAAACCATCCATTTTTTGATAAAAACCCTCATCAGCATCTGTTTTTTGTTTTATCATTTCTATGTTCAAATATATTTCGACTTCAACAACTTCTTTAACACGAGGTAGATCAAACAAGGGAAACAAGTTTTCTCTAAGTATGATACATGTTGCACCAGCTGTTACAATATCTACTA
>QMTJ01000077.1 GCA_003651045.1 Thermoplasmata archaeon
TTAGCAATAAAATCGCCATAAATGTAATATATCTATAAATGTATAACTTGTTTCAATAATAAAGGGATGCATTTAAGATTAGGATGGGATGACGCATACAGGTTAAATTTAGATCAGTTATTGGTAACTTGTTATTCGTAGCGGCTTTGTTGCTAATTATAGCTCGTTTTTTATCAGTATGGACGGGTACGACGTTTCCTGTGGATCTTGTTTCTTCTAATTCTATGAGTCCTTCGTTAATAGAGGGAGATGTAGTGGCGTGGACTCCTGTGAAGATGGAGGATATACGAGTTGGGGATGTAATAGTTTTTAAAAGCTATGTACATTGGCCTGATGAAAAAATTGTTGTACATCGTGTGGTGAATATAACTAGGAATAGTAGGAATGAGATTTTACTAGAGACCAAAGGGGATAGGAATAAATGGACTGATCAAGCAGGTCCGCATATACCTGAACCGTATATTAGAGAGGATCATGTAGTTGGTAGAGTAATATCTATAGGTCAGCAGCCTTTAAAGATTCCATTAATTGGTTACTTGGGTGTATGGATAAATCAGGGTTTGGATTTAATATCGCAGCCTTCTTCATCTAAGGGATCACTTGGTTATATCGGTATTTTTGCACCTTTAACTATTTCAGCAGTTATACTAGTGTTGTTAATATTTATTTTACCTGAGAAAGCAAAAACGTTTAAAGAGAAACTACGGTTGTATATTTTTGGTCCGAGACCGTTACATCTTAAAAAAACAATGTTATCTTTTTTAATTGCGTATATTGTTTTTTTATCAATGATTCATATGTTCGCATATGATTCTGTTACAGCATCTGTAGGAGTAGATGCAGATAGTCCAGATAGTGGTATAAACTTTGGGAGACTTCAACCAGGTAAAGAATCTTTTCCAAAAGAACTACCCGTAGTTAACCCTGGTACTATGCCAGTTAAAGGTATAATATTCGGACGAGGGAACATGAGTGAATTTGTTACCAAAAAAACCTTTGAATTAGAAAGAGGATGTGAAAAATCTATAACGTTAAAAGCTGTAGTTTCTAATGGTACAAAAAAAGGATCATATGAGGGGGAGATCATGGTTTATTCTTCACCATTCTGGATGATGTTCCCAGATGAACTAATACAAAATATTTACAACTGGAATGCAGAAGCTACTGTGTTCATACTTGACCTACTCTCAGCAGTAGTTTTAACACTAATCACTATGCTTCTTCTTATAATTATAACGATTATAGGGGAGAAAACCACTGTTTGGAGTATCGATAGATCCTGGTTACATGCATCTAAAATTTTACTTAAAAAAGGAGTTAAAGAACGTTTATCCATTATAAAGAAAGAAATGAAACAATGGCTGATAAAAAACATTAATTGGATAATGGAGATAGACCTCACTGAAGATGCAGATAAAAACTTGTTTTCTTCATTAGGTAAACCATTTTTAGCTTCATTAATTGTTACCCCCCTTGTGTTTTTTATCACTGATCAGATCTCCGCTATGATAATATACGTAATAACAGCAGGGTTAATCGCATACTTAATAAGTTGTAAAATAAGGAGTAAAATTGTTTTAACTAGTTTAATAGCTATTACAATAGCAATAGTTCACATGCTAGTTTGGTCAAACATTATTATATTTGAAAAAAACGTGATGCTAATAGAAATGATAGCTTTATCTATTGGTGTAACTGGTATATACATATTACTTCTTACATTGTTTCTTATTCCCTTAGCGATAGTTTCCTGGTTCATAACGCGTTTCATCCGAAATGTTAAAGAACGGAAAGACCCATTACTCTCTTTGGAGGGAACCTGTGATCTATAGTAGATTACTAGATGGAGGGAGTTAAGAGGATGCCTTTATTTAAAAGGAAGATAAAATTATCAAAACCCTTGAGTGATAAAAAAAATGATAACCCTCCAATAGTAGATGATAAAATAAAATCCTCGCGGAAAAAAGAAGAAAAAACTGTTAAAAAAACTGTTTCTAAAGCTGAAAAAAACAAAAAAAATAATGTTAAAGTTGTGAAGAAAAAAACAAGACTTGGTTTCAGACGACGTAAAGAAAAAAATCTTCCTGTGGAACCTATTGAAACTGAGAAAGAAACACCAACAGTTGCTGATGTATTGGAGGAGACGCCTGTAGAACCTACTTCATTAGAAAAAGATACTATAGATGTAGAGAAAAAACCGTTTACAACACAAAAAAAGAAAACAATTATAAAAAAAGATATGCGAGGGAAACCAGTGTTTCTTGAAGATACTGGTGAGAAACTTGGAACTGTTTTTGATGTAATCTATGATAAAGATAATAATCTCGTAGGGTACAAGATAAAAGATGATAAATCTGAAGCGGTTCTTAGTTTCCCAGTTGAACAATTCGATTATCACAAAGACGGTCTTATATTTATCCCTGGATGGTACAATAACGCGTTGAAGATCATTGAAAAACTTGAATTCAAAGACAAAATATCACCAGAGCTTACAGCTCTTCTCTCTGACAATGTAATATCTACTGAGGAATTGTATGATATATTTGTCAAATATGATGATGAAATGGCTGATTACATAGATGAAGCAAAATCTCTTAGAGAAATGTTAAATAGACGTCTTAATGTGTTAGAGAAACAACGTATAGCTTTAAAAGATAAATTAATGGATTTAACTGAGAAAAGATTAATCAAAGACATCGATAGGAAACAGTTTTCAGAGGATGTAATGGAGCATCGTAGGAAGGTGAACATTATAGATTTAAACATTAAAAAATGCAAGGATTTACTTGAAAGACTTGATAAAACATCATTTGGTGTTTTAGGGAAAAACAAACCACTACTCTACGATACCTCATCTTATTCTAAAACAGATAAAAACTTGTATGAAAAAATGTTAAATAGAAATGTTCAAGAAAAAAACAAAACAATATATGAACAAGAGAGTAATGTTAACAAAATAGAGGATGATTCCTATAAAGAGAAATATTTTGCTCTTAAAGCACAGTTTGAACAATTGGAGGATGATTATCAGGAGTTGAAATCAGCTGTTGATAAATTGTTTAAACAAGATATTCAGATGAGATGATTTAACCTTGTGAAAAAAATTGAGGGGGATGAAAATAAAAAAAGAAGAAGAATAGAACGGTAAAGTATTGCACTCTTTAAGTTAAATTTATAAAAAATTAAAAAAAATTAATATCCTTAAAAGGTATTAATGAACAGTTAAATAAAAGAATATTTGTAGGATTTGTTTGAGTTAGGAAAAAAACTAACCACCCTTTAGAACAAAAGGAATAAATTTGTTTGTGGTTGGGGTGAGGAATAGATAGTATGATGAAAGATGATTCTAAAATAAACAAAGAGAAAGTAGACCGTATCACTACTGACATTGAAGATATATCTTCTGTTTATCTAAAGAGTAACCATCCTGTTTTTATTGTTAATAGGAAAGGAATTATCACTGATGTTAATGATGTGTTCTGTAAAAAAATTGGTGTAAATAGTGAAGAGATCATCGGTAAAAATATAGAGGATGTTGATTTTTTAACAGAGGGGGGTCGTAAAAACGCGAGGATTAGGTATATATCTAGGTTATTAGGTAAAGAAACACCTGTTTATTCTCTTGATGTAGTTACTAGTAAAGGGGATGTAGTTACACTGGATATTGATGCTAAACCAATTGTTAAACAAGGGCGTGTTACAGGTGAAGTAGGTGTTATTACAAAGATGAAGAAGGTTAAAGGTAAAAAAGAAGTTATAAAAGAATCAGAAAAAACAAGGGTAAAACGTGAAAGAAGAGAAAAAGAAGATGATGTTGATTTATCTGCTGTTTTTGAAAAAATAAAGGAGAGAGATGAAGAAATTAAACGGATAAAATCTGAGCTTGATAAAAAACATTTAGATGTAGAGTCGCATAAAGAGGATTTATATTTGTTGAGATCGAGATGGGATGAAAGTTTAAAGGAGTTGGAACAGCGTGAGAAAGAAATCAGGCGTTTAAGAGACGAAATTGAGAGGGTTCAACAGAGGTTGGAAGCAAGAGAAAAAGAAATAGAAGAAATAAGAAATGAACTGAGAATTAGTAGGTCTAAGCTTGAAGAAAAAAGTTTTGATGTTGAAAACATTCAGAAGAGGTTGGAGAGAGAAAGGAAGGAATTAGCGGAGAAAGAAGAAGAGTTAGATAAAAAAACTTTGGAGATAAAAAAACTAGAGTCTGAGTTGGAGAAAACAGTTGATGAGGTTAAATCTAAGGATGAAGAGTTGAAAAAGAAAAACGAGGAGATTGAAAAACTACAGGAGGAGTTGAAGAAGAATAAAGCAGAGTTGAAAGAGAAGATAAAAGAAGTTGAGGATATAAAAAATGAGCTTATTCGACGTGAAGGGGAGTTTAAATCAATAAATGAAGATATTGAAAATAGAAATAGGATAATTAACGAGTTGCAGAGTCAACTGATGGAGAATCAGATAAAAGTCGCTGAGAAAAACAAGATTGTGATTCAACTACAGGATGAGCTTGATCAAAAAGTGAAAGAAGTAGAATCTAAAGAAGAAGAGTTGCAAAAGAAAAATGAGGAGTTTAAAAGACTACAGGAGGAGTTAGAAGATAGCAGGGTAGAGTTACAGAGGAGATCACGTGAGATTGAAGAGTTAAAATCTGATTTTGATAGAAAGAAGGAGGAGTTGAGGCAGAAAGAGGAAGAGTTAAAACAATTTGAGTTTGAAGTTGAAAATAAATCTAGAGAGTTAGAGTTGTTGAAAGAAGAGTTATCTGATAAAATAAAGAATATTGAAGAAAAAGAAGAAACAATAAATATTCAGGAAGAAACGATAAAACAGTTGCAAAGTGAGTTAGAAGAAAAACGTAGAGAGTTAGAAGTAAAAAATGAGGAGTTAGAACGTGTTACATCAATGATAGAGGAGAAAAACAATGAGATAGAAGTGTTAAAAGATGAAGTTGAGGAGAGACAAAATGAGTTAAAAGAGAAAAATAATGAGATTAACAATCTTTTATCTGAGTTAGCAGAGGAAAAAGAGGATTTCACTAAGAAAGAATTCAAAAGAATTAAAAAAGAACTGTTAGCAACTCAGTCAGAGTTGCAGGAGAAAACACAAAAACTTAGTGATTTACAGGAGGAACTAGAAGTTAAAAATCAGGAGTTAGAAAAAACATTAAAAGAACTTGATGCTAAAGAGAGAGAGTTACAGTCTCTGCAGATGGAATTCGATGAGAAACATAAAGAACTAAAATGGCATAGTGAAGAAATAGATAGGGTTAACAGTGAGTTAGAGGAGAAAAACAGGTTTTTAGAACAGTTAAAAGTCGCTCAGGAGGAGAATGAGGAAGAAATTGAAACGCTACGGGGTATAGTTGAGGATCTCAGTAAACAACTCAGAGATAGTCATCTGCAGTTGATAGAAAAAACAAGTTTTGCTCATAGTTTAGAAAAAGATTTTGAAAAAACTAGACAAGAGCTTGAGATTAAAACATTGGATTTAAAGTCGAAAGAAGAAGAACTGCAACATTTACAACATGAAATAAGTGAGAAACAAAAGGACTTAGAATGGCGTAATGAAGAAATAGATAGACAGCAACAAGAAATAAACACGTTACAAAACGAACTACAAAACAAAACACAAGAAATAGAAAAACAACAGCAACAACTTACAGAATTACAAAAAGAGTTAGAAGAAAAACAA
>QMTJ01000078.1 GCA_003651045.1 Thermoplasmata archaeon
CCAATTTCACGACATCGTATACATCTACATTCAAGATTGTTTTTTTTCATTTCTGTTTCAACTAACTGCCGGAGGTTACTTTTTTTAACACCCGCGTCTATAAACTGAGCTGGTACATCACGCTGGATACGTTGAATACGCACCCATTCTGGTACAAAAGCTTTAACCTCTGCGATAAACCTTACTGCATCATCTGTTGACAAGGGACTATAATCACCGTGTTTCCACATATCATAAAGCCTGGTACCTTTTATTGTAAGAGTTGGATAAATCTTGATCATATCAGGTTTAAAATCAGGTTCTTCAAAAATAGTAATAAATGAGTCAAGATCATGTTGATAATCAGAACCAGGGAGACCCGGCATCATATGATAGCATACTTTAAAACCAGCATCTTTAGCGATACGCGTAGCAAGCATTGAATCAACAGTTGTATGCCCACGGTTTATATTATATAGGATATCATCATAAACAGTTTGAACACCAAGCTCAACCCTGGTTGCACCCCAATAAAGACTCATATCACAATGTTGAAGTCTGAACCAATCAGGACGTGTTTCAACAGTTAAACCGATACATCTCGATTTTGCTTTTTCATTCAACAATTTAGCTTCTTCAAGAGATTTAGACTCCTGATTGTTCATTGCATCGAAACAACGTTTCACAAACCAGTTTTGATAATAAGGACTACGACTTGTAAAAGTACCACCCATGATAATAAGATCAATCTTATCTATAGGATGACCAATTGCTTTAAGCTGATCAAGCCTGTTACGAGTCTGCAAAAACGGATCAAAATCGTTAAAACTAGCACGAAGAGCAGCTGGTTCATATCCTGTGTAACTCTGGGGAGTACCTGAAACTGGTCCACCTGGGCAAGGGGTACATCTACCATGTGGGCATTCCTCTGGTGAGGTCATAACCGCTACAATTGCTACACCAGAAATAGTACGCATAGCTTTTTTACGAAGTAATAACAGAAGATTCTCATGTTCCTCATCAGTAAAACCATACTCTGGGAGTTTAGCTATAATCTCACTATCTGCTGGGATATTAGATATCCCATATTTTTTACATAGACGAATCTTAGCTTTATGAAGTTCTTCTTTAGAATGAATTTTTCCAGATTGAAGGAGATCGATAATTTCAGAGTAGAAATCCATTAAAAAAACATCATATATTTTTTAGATAAAAAACATTTGATTATATCCAAGTTTTTTTTGGATACTTTTATTAACAAAAAAGTATTGCACAACTCCAAAAAAAACATGGAGAAAAAAACCTTGGATATAATAATAACATATGGTTTAACAAAAAAATTTGGAGATTTAACCGCAGTAAATAATCTCTCCTTCAATGTTAAAAAAGGAGAAATCTTTGGTTTCCTCGGACCAAACGGCGCTGGTAAAACCACTACTATAAAAATGCTTACTACTCTTTTAAACCCTACAAGTGGAACAGCAACGATAGCAGGTTTCGATATTATAAAACAGAGAGATGAGGTGAGAAAAAACATAGGAGTTGTGTTTCAAGAACCAGCGCTTGATGTAGAACTCACAGGGAAGGAAAACCTTGAGTATCATGCTAGAATGTATGGTCTTAGTAGAGATAAGAGGAAGAAGAGAATAAATGATGTATTAGAATTAGTAAACCTATGGGATAAAAGAGATGTACTTGTGAAAAACTATTCTGGTGGGATGAAAAGACGACTTGAAATAGCACGCGGGTTGATGCATTATCCTGTGGTATTGTTTTTGGATGAACCCACGTTGGGGCTTGATGCACAGACACGTCGTGCGATATGGGCGTATATAAAAAAAATGAATAAAGAAGAAGGTACAACTATTTTTTTAACCACGCATTACATGGAAGAAGCAGAGTATCTATGTAACCGTGTTGGTATCATTGATTATGGTAAACTACTTGTTATCGATGATATCTCGAATTTGAAGAACTCCGTTGGGAAAGATGTGATAACGCTTTCATGTACAGATGCTGATAGATTTGTTAAAATACTTGAAAACGAGAAATGGGTTGAAAAAATAAAGAGACATGAGGGTTTAGTAACATTTGGTGTTGAGAAAGGTGATGAAAAAATACCAGAGATTATTGAAATAGCAAGGAAACAAGATATTAAGATAAAATCTATAAGTGTGAGGAAACCTACTCTCGACGATGTGTTTTTGTCTTACACAGGTAGAACTATAAGGGATGAAGAAGGACAGGTTTCTTCTAAAGGACGTTTGTCACTAAGGTTTAGAGGGGGACGATAAGGGTATGAGAACAAATGAGTTACAAGCGATTTATATTATGTGGCTACGTCAGATGAAACGTTTCCTTAGGTTTAAAACACGATTAGCGACGATGGTTATACAACCGCTTTTTTTCTTCTTATTACTTGGATCAGGTTTTAGACAAGCAGTTATGCCAGGGCTTGAAGGAGGATATATTGATTTCTTAGCACCAGGGATTGTAGCGATGGCTATTCTTTTTTCATCAATGTTCACAGGAGTAAGCGTCTTATGGGATAAACAATTCGGTTTTTTACAGGAAGTACTCGTTGCTCCGGTAAGTCGTTTTTCAATAATAATCGGTCGTACAATTGGTGGTGCAACAACAGCGCTTATACAAGGATTTATAATACTTTTTATCGCGATAATACTTGGAATAAAAATATCAAGCGGAGCAGGATTAATATTAACCATAGTTTTCATGCTTCTACTATCATTCACAGCAGTTGGATTTGGTCTCATAATAGCTTCTAAAATGAATGACTTCCAGTCTTTCTCTCTTATTATGAACCTTATAATAATGCCATTATTATTCCTATCATCAGCTTTTTTCCCAGTGACACAGGATAAAACCTTACAAACAATCGCATACTTCAACCCATTGTTTTATATGATAGACGGACTACGTGGAAGTTTGATAGGCAAAAGCAATGTATTTCCACCACTAATAGACTTAATAGTTGTTTGTATAATATGTATCATTATGTTAACCCTTGGGAGTTACTTGTTTAGTAAAAGCGAAGTATAAAAAAAGAAGGAAATAAATATAGAATGAGGATGTAAAAGTGTTTTTCTTTTTAATTCCTACTCCCCCCTTATATCCTGCTATTTCTACTTGTTATTGAATAAAAAAATATGTAAATAATATCATTAACAATATAGCTATAATCATTAAAAAAACTACTATTTTCCAGTTTGAACCAAAAACAATAGGGATCGGTCCAATAAGAATCACTCCACCGCCTTTAAATGATGTTTTCTTTTCCGGTGTAACAGATAAAATCTCGTCGTTATCAAGAAAATGTTCACTGTTGAGAATATTAACTGATTTTATAAAACCTAATATGAAAAATAAAAACATGAGAAACAATAGAATCGTACCAAAAAAACTGTAGACGCCTGATCCAGTGATAAAAGGAAATACAATAAAAACACCAACTTTGACATCACCATTTAAAAAACCAAAGAATAAAAAAACAACTGCTCCAATGAAACAAATTAGAGATAAAAAATGGTACCTATTCATCGATGTTTTTCTCCGACGCATTTCATAAAAGTTTTAAGCATGTTTTTAAGGGAGCACGCAACGGTTACAGGACCTACACCACCGGGTACTGGTGTGATTTTACCTGCGATTTCTTTCACAGATGAGAAATCAACATCACCACATACTCCTTCTTTTGTTTTAACAATCCCAACATCTAAAACAAAAACACCTTTTTTAACATGGTTTTTTGTAATAAGCCTAGGTACACCCGCAGCTGTAACTAGTATATCAGCATTCCTTGTATATTTCTTTAAATCCTTAGTATAAACGTGACAGACACAAACCGAACAATTCCTGTTTAAGAAAAGAGCAGAAAGTGGTTTACCCACGATATTACTATGATTAACTATAACAACATCTTTCCCTTCGTATTTTGTTTTTTCATAGTCTAAAATAGTAATCACAGAGAGAGGAGTAATAGGGACAATATCCTCTTCCCCTAATAATGTTTTACCGAGATTAACAGGATGCAGTCCTTCAACGTCTTTCTTCGGATGTAAAATAGATATCAAGGTATCATGTGAAATATGCGAAGGCAGCGGTAACTGTATCAAGACACCATGGACGTCGTCGTCTTCATTCAAGTTTTTAACAGCATCAACAACTTCTTCTTCAGAAGCATTTTCTGGGAGATCCACATGACAAGAAAAAATACCAGTTTCTTCACATGCTTTATCCCTTAAATTGAGGTATATATCAGATTCTGGAGTACTACCAACTCTAACTGTAGCTATATTTGGAACAAAACCATATTCTTTTTTAACCTTAGAAACTTGTTTTGCAACATCCTCCCGTATTTCTTTTGCGATCCAACGTCCATCTATAACTTTAGCAACCATTACTCCAACTCCTTCTTTTTTTTACGTCCAATAGCATAAAACTGTGGGAAAAAATTTAGTTGAACACCTTCATCCAAAGAACGGAGGTACTCATATTCCCATTTATCTATTTCTTCTTGCGAAAGACCAGCGTCTTTTAATGCTTTTATATAAAAATCACGGGCGTGTAAATAATATGCTTTATCTTCTTCACAAGTCCAAATACGGTTGTTACCAATCCCAACCTGTGTTTCAAGCCCTGCTTTAACAAAAAGTGAACGTAGTTTTCTACCGATATGCGGGTCTCCTCCTCGTTGCCTTATAGCTTCACCAGCGAATATAGAATCTACTTTTGGATGCTCAGGGTAGTGTAATTTACCACCATAATCTGGTTCCAATGTCGCGAGTACTATACCATCAGGTTTTGTAACACGTGCCATTTCATTTACAACCTTTTGAGGATTCCTCGCCCACATAAGAACTAGATTACATGTTACAATGTCAAACATGTTATCATCAAAAGGAAGATTCTCTGCATCACCAACACGTAGTTCAACATTGTTATAAATACTAAGTACCTTCCTAGCGACTTTTATCATCTCCTTAGAGCCATCTATTGCAATAACTTTTCCTTTTGTCAAATGAGCGATATCACGTGTTACCATACCAGAGCCGCATCCTACATCAAGGATTAATTCAGCATCTTTCAACCCGACTTTAAGATAGAGTGGTATTCTCTCCTCAGCGGTCTCAAGCGCCTGTAGCTCTAGTTTTTTAATGAAATCCTCAAAATCTTCTTTGGATCTTTTATGAAAAGATTTTTCTTTTTTTGAACTCATTTTTTACTCAACAAAAAAACAATATAAACATTTTTAGTAAAAACTTTTCTTCTTTAAAAAAATAGATGTAAGGTTGGTTGTAGAACTATCTATTTAAACTAGATAATACTTTATTAATATCCATTATAATGAGAAACCCTTTTTTTATCAACAAATTAAATTTCTAGGTTTTTTATATGAAACTTCAAAATAAACACAAAAAACTTTTTCTCTTGGGTAAGAAGCATGTAAGATGTACAAAACTTTGTTTTAACAGTTTATATCTATATTTTAGAAAAGTTTTTAACTAACTAAAACATGTAAACACTATCCAGATAACTTAAGGTTTAGGAGGAGAAAGGATGGATGAAAATTTTGAATTAGAAAAAATAACTCAGGGTAGAGTTAGAACTGGTGTAAAAGGACTTGATGAACTAATTGAAGGTGGATTCCC
>QMTJ01000079.1 GCA_003651045.1 Thermoplasmata archaeon
TGGAATTTTTTGATACCACCATAATAATGTGTTTCAAACAAGGCAACATTACTATTAGTATCCTCATATAATGGTATCTGTTTAAGATCAAGCCTAGGGCTATCAACATGAGATATCACAATACGGACTCCCTCAGCGATAGGTTTCTCACCAGGTACGACCACTGCTGCTTCTTTACCCCGGTTTATAAAAATTTTACAACCAGTTTTTTTAATCTTTTCATTAATATATGTTATAGCCTCTCTCTCCGTTTTAGCGGTATCCAAAAATTTTTTGTAACCCTCGCAGAAATCAAAAGCTTTCTTTATCTGGTCCTTGGTAAAAACTTCCCATGCTGATTTTTTCTTATAAGCATATTTACTTTCTTTATCTTTCTTCTTTTTTTCCTCTACCATAATATGTTAGCCTCAAAAAAATAGTCATAAGGTTTCTAAATAAAAAGATAACTAAAAAACCTTTTAATGAAAAAAATAGGGTGAAAAACAGAAAGAGGTTTTTTTTATCTCCGTATAATATATATTATAACTGCGACTCCTGCAATAACAATCACTGCTAAGAGTACAATAAACATGATAAGACCTGAACCTGAAAACGATGAACCCCCGGTACCTGTTCCACCACCTGTAGTTGAAGCATTTATAGTTAAAACAAAATCATCCATCCCATAGTTGCCCTCTGAGTCATATACATACAATGTACCACTATAATTCCCAGGTATATTAAAAACATGTGTCGGGTTCTGCCCTTCTAACATTGCACGGTTTTCATCATACTGCCACAGCCAGGTATATTTCGCTGCATCACCAGCTATGCTACCTGAAAAAGTAATACTCTCCCCGGCTTTACCTGTATAGGGGCCACCAGCGTCAGGTTCAAGTAATTTTTCTCCTGTTAAAAAATCTTCAGGGGCATAATCACCATACCCCATTGATCCCCCTGTTGCAGTTTCACTAGTGATACCAGCGACACTTATACATTTTTCAAAACGATTTGGTAAATCAAAAGAAACCGTTAAAGTCTTCCCACCAATACCTGAGTAATCATTTACAGCTATATTTGTCTCCTGACTTCCTTCAATAAACCATTCGTTTTTATCAACCTCGCCATTCGTGTCCTCATCATAAAAATATATCCAATATTCATCATGAGTAGTAATTAAGATGAAAGTGTACAAGAATAGAGGGTTATTCTGAATTGCACCATTGGCTATTTTTAACTGTAATTCAACTTCTCTCCCGTTTTGAATACATTTCACTTCAGAAATATCAAGATTGGGTCTACTAACTGTCTCATTTGTATTTTCATTGATGTAAACGACATCATCAGTTGCATCACTAACAGTTATAGTATTACTCTGAGTTTGCGCTGTAATTGACCCTGTTGAAATAGATAATATACTAATAGCTATTAAACTAATGACATAGATTTTATTAATCATTTTTTCCACTCCTATCTCGTTTTTAGCATTACAACTATGGAGTATCTAGTTTATAACATTTATTTTTTTACTTAAAACCTAAAGGAGAAAATAGGATATCTATATAATATTTTTTATTTAGCAGCAGAACATGTTATTTGGAGTTTTTTTATTTCAATTTCTTTTTCAGATCCTGTACCATTTTAGTGAAATCATCTAATGTCTCTTCTAATGTACCAAGTGTTTCATGTATTTTATCAGTTACCACAGCACCATTAGGAGAGGGTACAATGATACCATCTTTTTCTAGTGTCCTGAGCGAGTAACGGATCATATGCTGTGGTTGCCCTGTCATCTGCGATAACCGGATGATACCAATTGGACCATGTTCTTTAACTGTTTTTAAAACATCCATGTGTCTTGATAGTAGTTCAAGTTCTTTTTCAGCGACATCTGTGATGCTTGATTTGTTTTTATTTTTTTCAGGCAAAAACCAAAACACCTCCTGGACAATTGTTAACATAATACATTATCAGGTATTTATTTTTTGCTGATAATACTATGAAATCCATTTCTCCATATAGATAGGACCATGCTAAACATTGGATTAAGTTTTGTTAATGTAAAAAAAATTTGGTATCCCTTAAACTGTAGGTAAACTATTTTTTTAAAAGAAAAACTATAAGATATACTATTTTGATTCATGTTTCATGGCAATAGGATTCGCACTATTATCAATAAGTCCATTATATGAAAAAACAGTATATGAGACTTTGAAGAACATACCTGAGATAGTGGAAGTTCATCCATTGTTTGGTGAATATGATATACTTGTAAAAATTAAATGTGAAAACATTGATATGATTGGTGAAGTAGTTATTAAAAAAATCCGGTCTACAAAAGGTGTTGTGGATACAAAAACACTAATTGGAACAAAGAGTTTATCTGGTGAAGTCTAAAGATTTCTTTTCTTTTTCTTGATTAAAAATAAAATTATCTGCAGAAGGATTTTACATAGAGTAATTAATCTATAGAGAATTTTTATCTCTGTTTTGTATCATTTGTTTGGTTTTTCCCAAATGTTTTCCAGGATTTTATATACCAAAATGGAAAATAGATAGATTATGGTGATATAAAAAAATGGGAAAACTAAATTGGACAGCCGTACTTGTGGCATGTGTATTTATGATAAGTGTTATGGCGAGTATGGTAGTAGTAATAAAGCCTGACACTGTTAAAGCTAGTGGTTATCTAGTTGATTTTGAAGAAGAAAATCAAGAGAATAAAATAGAAGAACCTAAACCGCATGGGACAATTAGTGTTACAGGATCTGCAATAATAGAATGTGAACCAGATACTTTAGTAATATTTCTGAGGATAACATATTTACATCCTGTTTCAGCTGCTAAAGCAGTAGAGGAAGTAGCGAAAATCTTGGATAATCTGCTGTCTTCATTACAAAAACTAGGTGTTTCTAAAGACGACGTTGCAACAACAAGTTACAATATCGAAAAAAGATACGAATGGGAATATGAGAATGGGTACAAGGAGAAAAGAGTTTTTAAAGGTTATGAAGTAATAAACAAAATCAAAGTATCTATCAAAGATTTTGATAAAGGCGGTAAAGTGATAGATGCAGCAGTAAACGCTGGAGTTCTGGTAGATAGTATAAAATTTGAGTTATCTAGAGTGAAAAGAGATGAATTAAAACATCAGGCAATAGAAATGGCGGCAAAAGATGCGAAACTCAAAGCAGAAACAATAACTGTTGCACTTGGAGAAAAGTTAGGACATGTTAAATCTGTAAATCTGGGTAACTATGTTTACAGACCATATATGTACTGGGAGAAAGGACGTTTTGCAGATGAAACAGGTGAATCTGTTCCACCTACAACTATACTACCTGGTGACTTAACAGTTTCAGCAACAGTCAATGTGGTTTTTGACATCCTCTGAAAAAGAGGAGTTTTTTTGAATAGGTGGTATCTATCTAAAACTTTTTTTCTTTTTTTTATCATAATGTTTATTAAGAAAACTTTTTTTAACAAGTTTGTTAGTTCAGAGTTTATAAGAAACCTAGTGGGGAAAAGTGAAAATTAGATGGATTTAGATTTTATAAAGAAGTTAATTAAGAAAAACGATACAAAAATTGTAATGATTGTAATGGATGGTATAGGTGGTCTCCCACGGGAGGAGGATGGTTTAACAGAGTTAGAAACAGCTGATACACCTAATCTTGATTCTTTAGCAGCTAAAGGTGTTTGTGGTCTGCAGCAACCTGTGGCTTCTGGTATCACTCCGGGTAGTGGCCCTGGGCATCTTGCTTTGTTTGGTTATGACCCTGTTAAATACCAGGTTGGTAGGGGTGTATTGTCAGCATTGGGTATAGGTTTTGATTTGAAACCTGAGGATGTAGCAGCTAGAGGTAATTTTTGTACAATTGATGAGAACGGTGTCGTCGTTGATAGACGTGCAGGGCGGATACCTACTGAGAAAAACATAGAGCTTTGTAATATGTTGAAAGGGATTGAGTTACCAGGTGTTGATGTTTTTGTTGAGACAGTTAAAGAGCATAGGTTTTTACTGGTTTTAAGAGGTAGTGGTTTATCTGGTGACCTTATTGATACTGATCCTCAGCGGGTGGGTGAAAAACCTTTGCAGCCAAGAGGATTGTCATCTGAGGCAGGTAAAACAGTTGAGTTAGTTAGAAGATTTATAGATGAGGCTAGAACGTTATTGAGGAATCAACATCCTGCTAATATGATACTTTTCCGTGGTTTCTCTAAAAAACCTTGTTGGCCTTCTATGACAGAGGTTTTTGGTCTTAACTGTGCAGCTATTGCAGCATATCCCATGTATCGCGGTCTTTCTAGGTTGCTTGGTATGCATGTTTTAGAAACTGGTCAAGCAATTAAAGAAGAATTCGACACCTTGGAGGATAACTGGGATAAATTTGATTTCTTCTTTTTACATGTTAAAAAAACCGATAGTTATGGTGAGGATGGAGATTTCGTTCGTAAGGTAAAGGTTATAGAGGAAGTAGATAGGGAAATACCACGTCTTCTGGGTTTAAAACCTGATGTAATTATCGTAACTGGTGATCATTCTACACCATCAGCATTGAAGTTTCATAGTTGGCATCCGGTACCAGTGCTTCTCTGGTCAAAATATTGCCGGGCTGATAATGTAAAACAGTTTGGGGAACGAGCATGTATCTCAGGAGGGTTGGGACCCAGAATACCTGCAGTAGATATAATGCCAATAGTACTGGCTAATGCAAAAAGATTAGAAAAATATGGAGCGTGAAAAAATGCAGGATTATTCAAAATATAAAACAATTATGAGAGTTGTTGGGATACCCTTAATGATTATTGGGCTGATAATATGGATATTTTTCTTTATAAATTTTGGAAGGGCAGGATTTGAGTCCGCTCAGACTAATGCGCTATTATCTATGGGGGGTTTTGTTCTTTTTGCAATAGGTGTAATGCTTGTTCGATTAAGTATAATAAGACCTGTTTCAAAATATTATGCAACTGAACTATCCCCTGCTATGGAGATAGCTGGTCAATCAATTGGAAAAGGATTAAATCAATCGGGTTTTGGAAAATCTAAGGTAAAAGAAGTAATCAAAATAAAGTGTCCACACTGTGGATATCTTGAAAGTGAAGATGCAGAGTTTTGTAGTAAATGTGGTAAAAAACTTTAAACTTCATACAAAGTAAAATATTTATTTTTTAGATAGTTAACAAACACTTTAGAATTCAAACCTTCACCGCAAACATTTTTTATTATTTCATCTGCAGTCATTAATCTACCATATTTATGAATGTTTTCTCTAAGCCAATTAAGAATGTTTACAAATTCTGCTTTTTCAATTTCATCAAGTACATTATTATTTTCTTCAGTTAGTGTTTTAAAAAGCTGAGATGCATAGATAGTTCCAATTATGTAAGTAGGGAAATATCCAAAACTACCGTTACTCCAATGCATATCTTGCAGTACTCCTTCTCTATCGTTTTTTGGTGTGACCCCTAATAGTTCATCTATTTTTTCGTTCCATAAAACAGGTAGTTCAGAGACACTAATTTTTTCATCAATAAGTTTTGTTTCTAATTCGAAACGAAGGATTACATGTAACGGGTAGGTTAATTCATCTGCTTCAACACGTATAAGAGAA
>QMTJ01000080.1 GCA_003651045.1 Thermoplasmata archaeon
AATACTAGATGGATCAGCATATTGTGCACGTCCTTCTTGCACCATACGTGGAGCAGATCCATGTATCGCTTCAAACATTGCGTAACGTTTACCAATATTCGCAGATCCTGCTGTACCTACACCACCTTGTATCTGCGCTGCTTCATCTGTACAAATATCACCATACAAGTTTGGTAACACTATTACTCTAAACTGTGAACGACGCGCTGGATCAATAAGTTTAGCAGTCATAATATCAATAAACCAGTCATCCCATTCCACTTCTGGATATTCTTTAGCTATTTGTTCCGCTATGTTAAGGAATTTCCCGTCAGTTGTTTTCACAACATTCGCTTTTGTAACCACAGTAACCTTATTGATATTATTTTTCTTAGCGTAATCAAAAGCTAATCTAATTATACGCTCTGCACCCGGTGTTGTAATAACTTTAAAATCCACTGCAAGGTCATCTGTAACATTGATACCCTTACTACCAAGCATATAAGCTCCTTCTGTATTCTCACGGAAAAACACCCAGTCAATCCCTAACTCTGGTACACGTACTGGTCGAACATTCGCAAAAAGATCAAGCGCCCGTCTCATAAACACGTTTGCGCTCTCGATATTAGGCCACGGGTCACCCTTTTTAGGAGTAGTAGTCGGACCTTTTAATATAACATGACATTTTTTTATCTCCTCAAGCACGTCATCAGGTATCGCCTTCATAACCTTAGCACGTTTTTCGATAGTAAGACCCTCTATAACACGGAACTCGATCTTCCCATTTTTTACCTCTTCTGATAGTAGGAATTCAAGGATTTTATGAGCATGTTTACAAATATATGGCCCTATACCATCTCCGCCAACTACACCGATAATTATTGGTTTAAGTTTGGAGTAATCTATCCATTCTTCCGCGTGTTTCATACGTTCAACACGTTCAAGTTGTTCTTCAAGGATTTTAGTAAAATGTTCTTTTGCTTTCTCAATGTTTTCCTTATATTTCTCCAAAACAGTACCGCCGCTTTCCATCATTTTTTTTTATTTCACCTCCTCAGGTTTATCAGGCATCATGTAAAGGATGTCATCCCATGGATGTCTGTAAAGTCTAGATTTAAGTCTTTTTTGATCCATTATATGTCCCATGAAACCTATACTACGTCCAAGGACAAATAAAGCATTTAGTATACCTAGGTCAACAAGTTCACGGACTTCTTCACGTGAGTATCCAATACTACGGAGCATGTCGCAGCATAATACACCAATGCATCCATCTACATTAAGTATCAAGTTGTTTCTCTTCGCAGTAGTAAGCTTCTCCACCTCCAAAGCATAGTCCAGAGTCTCTGTTATAGGGAAATGTTTTTTAGCATAGTTCTTTAATATCTCTACACGTACATCAGGGTTAGTCACTGATTTAATCCTATGACCAATCCCTTGAATGTTCACGTTTTTACGTTTCATGTCTTTAACCATGAACTCTGGTGTTTCACCCTTGTAGAGATATGTTGTAAAGTGATCTGCTGAACCCTGTACAGCTCCACCGAACCTTGGACCAATTGTTAGAAGGCCACTAACTAGAGAGGATATCAAATCTTTACCCGCTCTCGCTGCTACGATCGCATTATGTGCACCAGATACAGCAGGTCCATGATCAGCGGTTACCAGTACAACCATCTCAAGAAACTCCCTAGCCCATTTAGGAAGTTTTTTCTTAAACCAGAGAAGACCTATGACACCACCAAGACCCCATTTTTCCTCAAAAATCTTACTGATTGGTATTCCACAGTAACGAAGTTCTTCACCACGATCATCAGATATTGTGCTAATAAAGTTAGTAGGTCGTCTGATTATCCCCTGTTTAAGAGCTACATCATAGTCGATTGGTATACGTGGTGGCTCCACATCAGGTACAGGTGTATGTTTACCAGATTTCACTAGTTTGTCAAATGTTTCTTTTATTTTTTCATCAAAATCATCAAACGAGTTGGGAACTACTGCTCCAGCTTCCCTTAGTGCTTTATTCTTTGCGTCAGCAGTCTCTAGCTCTGCACCAGCTCGTGCACCTGCATGACCAAACTGTACCTCTGCTGGGAATACTTTCGAACATGTACCGATACACCATGCAACCAATGGTTTCGTGATTTTTTTCTTTTTTAACGCATCCACTACATCATATTCATCTGTCCCGCCAACCTCGCCGAGCATCACAATCATCTTGATATCAGGGTTTTTCTCATAACGCATGATGTGGTCTATAAACGTTGAACCAGGATATCGATCACCACCGATGGCTATACCCTCGTATACTCCGTCGGTATTCCGAGCGATGATATTATTAAGCTCATTTGAAAGCCCACCAGATTTTGAAACATATGCAACACTACCTGGTCTATGAAGTTTCGACGCTACAATGTTATCAAGTGTACCTGCAGTATTACCAATTCTGAAACCACCCGCGGCGATTCCACCAACTGTCGCAGGTCCAATAATCCATTTATTCCTTTTTTTTGCAATTTTAATAAGTTCTTTAGTTCTATTCTCCGGAATCCCTTCTGCAATAATTGCAACAGTACGAATGGTTTTACTCTCCAAAGCTTCTTTAGATGTTGGATATGCAGAACGGAAGCTAGCGAAATTCACCATAAAATCTGCTTCAGGATGTTTCTCTGTCGCCTCAGCGAGAGTACGATACATAGGTATCAGTATTTCTTTGGTCCCCCAGAAACATTTATGAAAACCATCACGGGTAGGATTAACAATTGCAACAACAGATGGTTCTTCACGCCGGCAAATATAATCAAAATCAAGCATCCGCTGTATAGCACGTTGCTGGTAACCAAAAACAATTGCCTTTGTATTTTTATCCATTAAAATATAATCAGGTTTTTTCTTCATCGTCTTTGATGTTCCCCTTTTTTTAGTTTTAACCATGGTAACAGCCTCCATCTTTATTTCCCCTCCTTCAACGCCATGCTAACAATCCTAGTCATATGGGTCTCAGGCCCATAAACCTCTATAGGTACACCAAGTTCCTCACCAAGTTCTCTCATCTTCCTCAAACCCTCTTGATAGTTAGGTCCACCCCTTCTAACATAGATTTTAACATTTGTTTCCTTTAGTTTCCTCTTATACTCCTTAAGTGCTTTTATAATCCCTGTAAAAGTTTTTGCTACATCTGTGAAGTTTGCAATACCCCCACCGATAATCAAAATCTTCGGTCTACCCTTCGGATCTTTTTCTCTTGTCATAAGATCGAGGATAGTCTTAGCATACTCATAAGTTTCATCAGTACTAGGATTACCACTATATTCACCGTAGTTTGCGAGTTCATCTCTATAACCCAAGTCAACAATGGTATCAGTATAAATAACGCTCCCTCCTCCACCAGCAACCATCGTCCAAACCCTCCCCTTAGGATTAAGCACAGTAAGCTTCAGAGATGCACCACTTTTCTCATCCATCATCTTAATATATTCTTCTTCCTTGGACAGTTTTCTTCCAAATGGAGCTGGAAATGTGATGTCACCCCATTTACTACCACTTTCGAAATGCGCGGTGTCATCAAGCCGTGCTACAAGATCAAGTGGTACAATGTTTTTACCCACTACGACAAACGGGTTAATCTCTAAATAAGCATAGTTGAGATCCCTATAGAACTTGAATAAACCCCTGATGAACTCTGCGAACATCTTCCTCTTATCCTGAGGTGTATCCTTTGGAAGTTTACTCTCGATATCAATCTTGTCAATATCTTGATCTATATCAACTTGGATCTCTGCAACTGTATCCCATACAGATTCGATGTCAACACCTCCATGGTTTGAAAAATAAATTGTATCTCCGTCTCGATTGCTTTTAATAGCTACATAAAACTCTTCTTTATGTGGCACATAGGGTTCAATGATGAAATGAGTAAGTTTATCAGTCACTTTTCCAACTGTTGTTTCTTTATTCATATGTTCTTTAATCCATTTTTTAACCTCGTCAAAAGTAGCATTAGCCTTAATAAGACCGTGTTTCCCTCGTTTACCAAAAAGCTGATCTGGTTTTACAACCAATTTCTCCTCTGTCAGCCATTTATATTTCTTTGGTAAATCATCAATTTTTGTCTTAGGATCAACTAATACAACTTTTCCCGGATAGGTAAAATCTTTGCTAATATACTCCCTCCAGTATTTAGCAAGCATTCTTTTCCCATCATATTCTCTTATTCCTCTTTGCGCCATATTCTAGCAAACACCCCCAATTTTTTTTATACAACCTTTTGCATCGATTGTTTTTTCATATATGCAAGTGTACCACCTGCAAGGATAATCTTCTTTTGCCTATCAGAAAGATTATATTCAACCTCAAACTCAGTACCTTTTGTCTTGTTTATTACTTTTAAAACCCCGCCAGTTTCAATAGTTTTTCTAATATTTGGTATTTCGATATCATCCCCTTGATCGATTTTGTCGTAATCACTTTCGTTTTTAAATGTTAAAGGTATTATCCCAAAGTTGATCAAATTAGCAGTATGAATCCTTTCAAATGATTTCGCAATAACAGCTTTTGTACCCATGTACATCGGACAAAGCGCTGCATGTTCACGAGAAGAACCCTGACCATAGCTTAACCCTGCAACGAAGATATTATGTTTCCCACTATCTCGTATTTTTTTAGCTCGTTCATAAAAACCTGGGTCAACTACTTCAAAAAGAAACTCTGAATACTTTGGCACATTTGACCTATATTTCATTTTGCTACCTGCTGGTATTATATGATCAGTTGTAATCAAATCCCCTACTTTGATCGTTACCTCTCCACTAATTGTATCAGGTAATGGTTGACTCGCTGGTGGATCGCCGATATTGGGCCCTCTGTATATCTCGATCTTTTCAGGATGCTCAGACGGGTAGATAAACATGCTATCATCGATGTAGAATTTCTCAGGCATCTCTACATTAGGATACTCTACACCCATTTTTTCAAGATCACGCGGGTCAGTCATCTCACCTGTTATCACCGCTGCCGCAGCGGTTTCAGGGCTTACAAGATACACATTAGCACTTTTTGTACCACTACGTCCAAGGAAATTACGGTTACTAGTTCTAAGTGATACAGCATTGGTCCTCGGCGACTGACTATTACCTATACAGAAACCACAAGCAGATTCAGCGATACGTGCACCAGCAGATAATAGAATCTCCAACCCACCATCTCTTGTAATATTCTGTAACACCTGTCTCGACCCTGGTGCAACAACAAAACTAACATCTGGATGAACAGTTTTACCTTTAAGGATTTTTGCAGCGGTCATAAGATCTTTATAAGAGGAATTTGTACAGCTACCAAGACATACCTGGTCAACTTTCATACCCTCTAGTTCTTTCACAGTTTTAATATTCCCTGGGCTATGAGGATACGCAGTAAGTGGAACAATCTCACTAAGATCAAGATCAATCTCTTTCCAATATTCTGCATCAGAATCAGCTTTAATTTCAACCCAGTCTTTTTCACGAGCCTGTGCTTTTAAAAAAGCCTTTGTTATTTCATCACTAGGGAAAACAGAGGTTGTAACACCACACTCCGCACCCATATTGGTAATAGT
>QMTJ01000081.1 GCA_003651045.1 Thermoplasmata archaeon
CTTTTTTATCTCCTCTTTAAGTTTCACCGGGCTACAGGCACGTTTGTTAATAGACCTGGTAACAATAACAGCATCAGTTAATGATAAAAGTATCTTAAGCATATCAGAAATGTTTTTATCAGAAAGTATACCAACAACGAGAAATAGTTTATCATATTTGAAATCTTTTTTTAAAGACTCAGTTAAAACTTTAACACCAGCTATATTATGGGCACCATCAACAATAACCAACGGTTTCTTTTGTATAATCTCCATACGACCAGGATGAACTGTTTTTTCAACACCTTCAAAGATACTCTCCTCTGGGATGTAAACTCCCTTTGTTTGAAGAATCTCTATACCTGCTAAAGAAATCGCGATATTTTTTCCTTGAAAAAACCCCAATGTTTTTGTTTTAACAGTGTAATCTTTTAAAAAACTTTTAATCAAAAATTCTTGACCACTGGTATCAATAGATAGTCTCTCCCAACTAGTATCATCAACAATAACTATTTCAGATTTTTTTTCCTCTACTGTTTTTTTAATTATTTCAAGAGCATTATTTTCTGCACCCGTAACAACAGGAACCTTGTTTTTGATAACACCTGCTTTTTCAAAAGCGATATCAGTGATATTGTTTCCAAGGATATTCTGATGTTCTAGAGACACGTTAGTGATAATAACGAGAACTGGGTTTACAATATTTGTAGCATCATAACGTCCACCGAGTCCTACTTCAACTACAGCGAAATCAACGTTTTTCTTTTTGAAGTATAAAAAAGCCATGGCTGTAACAATTTCAAAATACGTAGGTGGATCACTGTTCTTTTTCATCTCTTCAGCTATTGGTCTAAGTTTTTCAACAAACTCTATAACATCTTCTTTGGATATCTCTTTGCCATCAATGGTTATACGTTCAGTAAACCTTTCGAGATGTGGCGAGGTATAAACACCTGTCTTGTAACCAGCAGATGTTAGGATTGAACCAACATAGCGACAGACAGATCCTTTACCATTAGTACCACCAACATGGATAACCTTATAGCTATCCTGTGGTTTACCAAACCTGTTGCATAGACCTGTAATTCGTTCTAAACCTAGTTTTATACCAAACTTTGAAAAACCATCTAACCAACTAATTGCTTCTCTATAGTTCATAAAACCAATTCAAAACTTAGTAACCCTCACTATACAATACATCAGGGTAAACATCATATTTATCCTTCCAACTATCTCCTTTTTTAATCTCAACCCATCTACCTTTGATTTTCAACCGTCCCTCGGCGAAAAGCTGTACAGTGCGAGGGAGAATTTGATGTTCTACATCAAGTATACGATGAGCAAGCGTGTCACGATCATCACCTGACATCACTTTTACAGCAGCCTGCAAAATTATAGGTCCATGATCCATATGTTCATCCATGAAATGAGTAGTGCATCCTGTTATTTTAACACCATACTCAAGTGCATCACCCTGACCATTAACACCTTTAAAACTAGGTAACAAGGCGGGATGAATATTAATAAGACGACCATACCATTTCTTCACAAAACCCGGTGTAAGTATACGCATATAACCCGCACCAACGACTAAACCAACGTCATGCTCTTCAAGTATTCTATCGATTTCTTTATCAAGAGACTCACGAGTTTTATCCTTTGGGTTTACAAAAAAACCTGGTATACCATGTCTCTCTGCACGTTTAAGAGCAAAAGCCTCCTTGTTGTCGCTGATCACTACAACCACCTCTGCATCAATCATGTTTTTCTCAGATGCATCAATGATACTCTGTAAATCTGTACCACTACCAGATGCGAGAACTCCAACACGAAGTTTTTTACCCATAATCGTATTCTTCCTCCCTCAAAAAAAAATTATTTTTTTTGTTGGGGATACAAGAAACCCTATATCCCTATTTTGTTTTAAACATTTTTTCTATAACCTCAAAACCCGCGTTTGTTTTAAAACCAACTGGGCTAAAATGAGTATGAAAAACATCGAAACCTTCGCTTTTAAGATAATCAAAAACTGTTTCCATTTTAGGAGGAGATGTTTTAAAAAAAGACGAAAGACTATCAGTGGTATAAAAAAAACATGACGCATCTGCTTCCTCCTCAAGTAAATCAAAAAGTTTCCATAAAACATTCTTCGTTCCAAGTTTTTTACTCGATGAAATAGTTCTAAGACTGCTAAATATTTTTTTATACTGAATCTTACCAAGCCACAACGGCCCAACATCTACAGTGTTTTTTTCAAAACCAATACGATTTCCCTGTTTGATAACACCTATTTTCTCCATTGAATCATTAGCATATTTTACACCATTTTTAACACGTACATAAACCCGGAAATAATGATCAGTAGCATAACAAACCAATGGAGTGATTCCTTTATCATATTTACAAACTTCACGGCAGATGAAACCTAGAAGAATACGTAAACCAATTTCTTTCATAACAACACTATAAAAGGGAACAGCACCGTATCTACGAATACAAACCCTTGGATACACGCCACAAAGAGTAGCTGTATCAGTAGCAGTACAACCAAGTATACCATTGTTTTTTATACCACGTGCAGCAGAGTCAATAAAAGAAACTGGGGAACCAAAAGGATCAACATCAATGTAATCAAAACTTTCTTCAGAGAGTAAAACATTCAAATTTTTATTATAAACTTTAACATCACCATATTTTTTCTCCTCTTGGTTTTTTTTAATTAAAAAACATGCTTTTTCATCATAGTCATTGATAAAAACTTCAAAACTTCCTTCTAACTCATTAGCCATGCGGAAACCACGGATACCAGAGGCAGCGAGACCATCAAGCAGTTTAACCTTGTTTTTTGAATTGTTTATCAACCATTGACAAATCAAAATTGAGAGATCCCGGTTAAGCTCCATAGCAGGGTTATAAAAAACCCCATCTTGTTTAGAACCAGGGCCTTTTTTCGACTCCTTAGATTTATAAACAAAAACACTTGTACTTCCCTCAGTAACAGTTTCAAAAAAACCTAATTTTTTTTTCATAATCTACATGTTTTTTAGAACAACGGCGGTAGTTTTTCTTCCATTATTTTCTCAATCTTATAAGGAAGAAGATTCCTGTTAACAGGTGTAACCTCAAGGATACGGATATCATCACGACGTCGTACATCCTGCAACAACGGAGTTCTTGATTTCTTATGAAGGGTAACCATGATAGGTTTATCAGAGTCAAGGGCTTCTATAACCATTTCACAAAATTTTTCAGAGAGCATCTCCATTTTACCGATTTCATCTATAACGATAATATTCACGTTTTCATCTGTTATTGCTTTTTCGATAGCGGGTACACCTGTTCTCTCAAGAGCACTTATATCTACACCATATTTACCTACTTTTTCTTTGGTTTCAAAATCTACATGTGCGAAAACTTCACGTTCTTTTGTCTGCCAGTCTGTAACATAGAAACCTACTCGTTTCTGTTTCTCCACTATCGGCTCAGTAAGCATCCCACCAACAACATATCCATGTTCTTCTAGGGATTTAATGATTTTAATTAATGTATCGGTCTTACCTACACCAGGCATACCAGTGATTCCAATTTTTGGTATATCATCCATAAGCAAGTAACCTGTAATGCATTTTTTATTTAGAAATGTTTTTATTTAGTTTTTCACTAAAAATTTAACATAAAATGGTCCAAAAACAGCGTATAATAAAACCATTATAAAGAGGAGACCGGGGGCAAAACCATAAAAGTTTTTACCTATAAGAATAGCTAAAAAAATGAGTAACGCTGCAACTATGTTCATTCTAACACTTGGTTTAGGAAACCTTATATCTGAAATCATCACCGCTCCAATGATAACAACCGCTGGTAAAATATAAATAAACTCAACCATAAAATAAGACATAACGAGTAACATAATCGCACTCGCAGAAGCAGGGAGACCAATAAAAAATTTCTCCTGTTTCATGATATGGAAAGAAGCAAGCCGTACAACGCCAAAAAATAAAAAAAGTATCAACGCGATCAATAGATACACATACCGATAAAGACAACATCCCATTACAGGGGAATAAACAAAATAAATAAACACCGCTGGTGCAATACATAATGAACTCATATCAGCCATTGACTCTAGATACTCGCCGAGTCTACTACTTCCTCTCCACCTAGCTACTATACCATCTAAACCATCAGCTAATAAAGCAAGTAAAATAAATGAAAAAGACACATGTATCCTTGTATCTTTTAATGGAATAACAGCATCTGAAAAAAGAAATAAAACCGCTAGAAAACCAAAAACAGCATTGACAATAGAAATCAAATCAGCAAGGGATAACAGTTTAATCATTGATTTCTGCAATGGTATCACATCCTGCTTTAACCCTGTCACCAACCTTAACATTTACCATTTTTATACTTTTAGAAGGCAGATATATATCAACACGGGAACCTAACCGTATCATTCCAATCTTTTCACCTTTTTTCACTTTATCTCCATTCTTTATATATAACACAATGCGACGTGCTAATGTCCCAGCTATCTGTATAATCTTCAAAATCCCAATTTCTGTATCAACCAATATAATCACTCGTTCGTTTCTCTCTGATTCTTTTTTAAAAGCAGGTACATAAGAACCTGAAACATGTTTTATATCTTTTATCACTCCATCAAACGGCATCCTATTAACATGCACGTTATAAACATTCATAAAAGTTGAAACTTTTATACTCTCTCCAATATCTTCATCTTTTAAACTTGTTATCTCCCTTATTTTTCCATCAGCACAAGCAACAACACCCTCACCTACTTCACGTTCAGGATCCCTAAAAAAAATAATAAAAAAAAGTGTTAACAAAAAAAATATAAAACCTATGAAGAAAAAAACAATACTCGTTTCAAAACCATTAAAAATAATAAATAAAAACAAAAAAACAAAACCCATAAATAAAGATGTTGTAACCCAAGATAACGCACCCTGTGCAAGTTTCATACTATCTTCTCCCTAAAAACATTTTTTTTAAAAGTTTTTCCATAGGACCATTTCTCTTATACAAATCAGTCAAGCACATTATCTCATCAAAAACCTCTGGAACAATTTTTATAAGAATAAAAAGCAAAATAATCAAAGCTATCAAACTGCCGCTTTTCCCAATTATATTATGAGCCATCCCAAAAAAATCAGACCCATAAATACCAACTAAATAAACAACACCTGCGTTCCTCACGAGATTAAGGAAATAAACTGGTAACACAGTCACAAGTAAACCATATATTTTTCTTTTTTTATCAACATGTTGCAGAGATAGAATCATACCAATAAAAATCACAAATGATTGAACAGCAGTACATGCAAATATAATCATGATACTTGCAAGTTTATATTTAATATATACCCCATTTACTTGTACTCCTCCTGTGAAAACATTAAGCAGCCATCCACTCTGACTAGCTACTATTTCTCTAAGCCATAAACTCAATGGTGTGAGTTCTATCCCAAAATATATTAAACCTGCAATAGCTGATGCACCTGCAATCCAGTTTAAACAACTTACATATTCCTTCCTTTGTGTAGACAACCATTCATGATA
>QMTJ01000082.1 GCA_003651045.1 Thermoplasmata archaeon
TACCACCAAGGTTGATATCCACTGGGTACCAGTAGTCAAAATCATTTTTTATCTCCCTCCAGATAGGTTTCAAGGGTTCTCCGCGTCCAAGGAAAACATAGTCGAAAAACTCCTCAGTCATCTCCCCTGGTAGAATCCTTTTATTATTCACATATCTTGAGATAACATAATATGCGGGGTAAAGCGTTGAATCAGAGATAGGTTCGATAACCCATCCTTTTTTAAATGGAAACTCTGTACCTAGCCAGGATCCTTTTCTGATACATGCCCGGTCGTCAAACCAGTCAAGGACACCTGGCATCTCATTTTTATACTCTACTGGATAAATATTCATAGTTTCAACATGTTTCTTAGAATCCATTGTTAGTTTTTCATCACTATACTTAATAAACCATTGATCAGGTATCTGTTTAATCACTACCTTACTACCGCATCTACAAACTACTTCTTCAGAAAACTCTCGCATCACTACAGCATCATTCTGAGCTATCAACTCATTTTTAACCTCATCTTTAATATCAGATACTTTGATACCAGCATACCGCCCACAGTTCTCATTAAGATACCCTGTATGAAACTCTTTCTTATACACTTCTTCAGTAGCTAAATCAAGTTTCTCTGTTTCAGTTTGACTTTTTATCCCCAATGCCTCACATGCTTCTTTAGCAGGGTTTGTCCCATATCCTTCAACATCAATAATAGTAATAGGTTCAATATCAGTTTTAGATTCAACAAGAGCTATCCAATCATATGGAGCATGCGCTGGAACAGACATCACTATCCCTGTAGCTACAGAGGGATCGGCAAAAACACCACTAAGTATAGGTATCTTTCTCCTCACTAGAGGTACGGTACATGTTTTTCCAATTAAAAAACTACCTGGTATCTCCTCAGTTAACGGTTCAACTTTTTCCATCTGATATATGAGTTTATCCAATGCCTCACTAGAAAGAATCCATATTTCATCGTTTATCCTCGCTTTAACATATTTAACATCTGGGTTAACCCACATATTAGTGACACCAAAAATAGTCTCAGGTCTAAGTGTAGCGGCAGGTAAAACACAACCATCTTCCATACGGAATTTAATAACTGTAAACTCTAAAATTTCAGCAGATCCACCTTTAGAAATATCAGTCTCTGATTTATCAACAGCGACAGGTCCACAATTAGGGCAGAAAGGAGCAAAATGTGGTTTCTGAATCAACAAATTTTTTTCTTTAAGTTTATAAAACTGCCACTGTATAAACTTTTTATAACCCTCAGAAATAGTACTCATAATAGAAGAATAATCTATCAAAAAACCAAATTTTTTCCAATAATCATCAATATATACTTTACTAAAAAAATTCACTACTTCAACAGGATCAACAAGTTTTTTAATTTCTTCATCAGAACAACCATATTCTTTTAACGAACGAATAGTATCAATATCCCTCCGTTCAACTTTTTTAGCGAAACCCACAGAAGGTATACCTGAAGCATGAAAACCCGCTGGGAAAAAAACGTTATAACCAGTCATACGTTTATAACGAGCTATAACATCACAATATGTAAAACCACGCATATGACCTACATGAAGAAAACCAGAAACACCAGGGTAAGCAAAATGTATGAAAAATTTTTTTTGACTCCCTATATTTGCTCTCCCAATATCATGACTATACCATTCCTTCTGCCATCTCTGTTCAATATTTATGTAATCATAGTTTTTACTATCCATAATACTCGTCCGTGGTGAAATGACAAATGTTTTATTTAATGGTTTTTCCTATTGATAAATTTACAGAGAATGGAAAGATTTTAAATAGTAGATCTTAATTCACTATGCAATATGGGGGCGAGAAATATTATGCTTGAAAAAATTGAACCATATATAAATGGACAGCGTCTTAGAAAACTTGAATTAGTAGACAAAGAAATCTTTTATATATCATTTAACACAAGAGACAATTAGATAAAACCAGAGAGTAAACCCTGTATTTTATCAAAAACACCTAATGCATCTAATCCAAACAAAATCAGTAGAAAAACAATTATTATTAAAGCGATTTTTATCGCAAATTTTATTAGTTTCCAAATAACAACCACAGCTATAACTCCTATGAGAAACAAAACCCATCGTGGTATCCCAAGATCTATTATGTTAAAATTATTGAATGATATAGTCATAATCAACTCAACCTAAAATTGTTATATGGTATCTTGAACATATAATATAATATTTTTTGATATTTCATTTTATATTTGAAGTTTCTTGAAGTAGAAGATTTTAGCTTGTCATCCCAAATATACAAAAACTCTAATGTATTACCTTATTTTGTGTACATCAAACATGAGTTTATAAAACCAGAGAGCGTTGAATATAGGGAATATCAGAGTAAAATAGCATATGCTGCGCTGAGAGAAAATACACTTGTTGTTTTACCTACAGGTCTTGGTAAAACAGTTATCGCGTTATTGGTAATAGCCGATGAACTTAAAAAAAAGGGAAATAAAATACTTTTCTTCGCACCTACAAGACCCTTGGTAGTACAACATGCACAGTTTTTAAAAGAGTTTTTAACAATTGATCCATCCTCTATTCAGGTTTTTACAGGTGAGATTTCTCCTTTGAAAAGACAGGAGTTATGGGAGAAAACCCGGGTTATTGTTTCTACGCCTCAGGTTATTGAAAATGATCTATTATCTAAGAGGCTGAGTCTAAAAGATGTTTCTTTGATTATTTTTGATGAAGCACATCATGCTGTCGGGGAATATGCTTATGTTTTTGTCTCTGAAATGTATCAAAAACAAAGAAGTGAAGATAGACGTGTACTAGGTATGACTGCATCTCCAGGTAGTGATGTTTCTAAGATACTTGAAGTATGTAGAAATCTAGATATCAAAAATATTGAGATTCGTACTAAGTATGATCGTGATGTTAAACCTTATGTTCATGATTTAAAAATTATCTGGAAAGAAATAGCTTTACCAAGAGAGTTTGCTTATACTATACAACTACTTAGAAAAGCATTGTCAGAGCGTTTAAAGATATTAAAACAGATAGGTGTGATAGATAGTTCTTCTGTTTCGTCTATAAACCGTACTAAATTGTTAGATGCACAGAAAAGAATACAGGAAGAAATACGTTCTACTGTTAAACCTTCTAAGATGCTGTTTAAAGCTGCTTCGGTTCAGAGTGAAGCTATGAAAATACATTATGCTCTTGAGTTACTTCAGACGCAGGGAGTGAATGCTTTGAAAAACTATTTCCAGAGGATGAGACGAGAGGTTTCTTCTAAAAATAGTAGTAAGGCATCTAGAAGTATTATGTCTGATAACAGCATCCTTGAAGCTGTTGCGTATGTTAAATCTTTAGATATCGAACACCCTAAAATACCAGAGATTGTAGAAATCGTTAAAAAACAGTTGAAGGAAAAACCAGATTCACGGATTATTGTTTTTACACATTACCGTGATACATCAGCGTATATTGTAAATCAGCTTAAAAACGTTGAAAACGCTAAACCTGTACGTTTCATCGGTCAAGCAGTAAAAAATGGGGACAAAGGTCTCACTCAAAAGGAGCAAGCATTAATAGTTAAAAAATTCAAAGAAGGAGAATACAATGTTTTAATCGCTACTTCTGTCGCAGAGGAAGGTCTTGATATACCCTCAACTGATCTCGTAGTATTCTATGAACCTATACCTTCAGAGATACGTGTTATACAACGGAGAGGTAGAACGGGTAGGAAAATGCCTGGTAAAGTCATTATTTTAATTACTAAAGGTACACCTGATGAAGGTTATTACTGGGCTGCAAAACATAAAGAAAAACGTATGCGTAGTGAACTTGAAATGCTTCGATCAAAGCTTAGTAAAAAATTTGAGGAATCCGAAACACTTTATAATGATATTGTAAAAGAAAAAGTTAATCAGAAAACCTTAGAAGATTTTGAAAAAAAAAGAAATAATGAACAAGTAAAAATAATTGTAGATCATAGAGAGTACCGTTCTAATGTTATAAAAAACTTAACAATTAAAGGCATCATAGTTGAACCTCAACAGCTTGATGTAGGAGATTATGTTTTATCATCACGTATCGGTGTAGAACGTAAAAACGTAGATGATTTCTTAGAATCACTTATCACAGGTAAACTGTTTAAACAAATAGCTCAACTTAGAGATGCATATTCAAGACCCCTCTTGATAATAGAAGGCGAAGGTTTATTGACGAAACGTAATATTAGCCATAACGCGATTTTTGGTAGCCTTGCATCGATCTCTGTAGATTTTGGTATACCTGTGCTTAGAACCAAAGATGCTATGGAAACTGCTGATCTTTTAAACGTCATTGCTAAACGTGAACAAAGAGATGATAAAAAAACAGTAGCTATACGAGGTGATAAACCACAGATGTCTCTTAAAGAACGACAGCAGTTTTTAGTAGAGAGTCTACCTAATGTCTCAGCTGTTCTCGCTAAACGTCTTTTAACTCATTTTGGTAGTGTTAGAGCTATTATTAACGCGTCTGAAAAAGAACTTCAGGAGGTAGAGGGTATAGGCAAAAATATTGCTTCTGAAATTATAAAAGTTTTAAACACTGATTACAATGAGGAGTGAATTTTTCCCAAATATTTTTATTTTCTACTGTATTACCCCCCTGAGAAAAAACAATAAAAAAGGGTGATATTAGCTATGTCCACAGATGAAAAAATTGCTCAAGTATGTGATGGTTTAAATATGCTTCATGAAGACAACTCTATCCCTAGGAACATTAGAAGAGGAGCTGAAGAAGTTAAAAATACTCTTCTTAATGAGAAAGACCCCCTTGATGTTAGAGTGGCTACTGCTACTGCACGTCTTGATGAGATGGCTAATGATCCAAATATCCCCCTGCATGGTAGGACTCTAATTTGGAATATTATAAGTCGCCTTGAAGAAATTGCATAATTTAAAATAATTCTTATATTCAAAAAAAAGTATGATATAAGCTTATATATAATAAACAATACTTTTAATAGGGTATCATCTATAACGATGATCCAAATTAAAAAAAATGGGGGTTAATATAGTTTATGATTAGAATAGGACAAGCCGGTATTCCTCTATCTTGTAAAGGTCGTACTAATAAAGATGGATTAGTTTATACTAAACAAGTTCTTGATTTAAATGCAATGGAGGTACAGTTTGTTCGTGGCCTCTATATAATGAAAGATGAAGAAGCACAGTTTATGCATGACTATGCAAAGGAAAACGATATCGAGTTACATGTTCATGCACCATATTACATCAACCTTGCTGGGAGTGGAGAGGAACTTGATTTAAGTTTTGAAAAAATCATGTTCTCCGCTAGACTAGCTGATAAAATGGGGGCTAAAACCGTAGTAGTTCATCCTGGTTTTTATGGTGAAAACACTGCCAAAAAAACAGCGAAAAAAATTATCAAAAATACAAAAAAACTAATGAGTATGTTTAAAAAAGAAAAAATCAAGGCTAAAATAGGTATTGAGACAATGGGTAAACAAAAAGTTTTTGGAAGCCTTGATGAAATAATCGAGATTTGTAA
>QMTJ01000083.1 GCA_003651045.1 Thermoplasmata archaeon
GTGATAACAAGTAGATTGTTGCAATTTAGTTCCTCACTTGCTTTTAATAGAGCCTTGATTTCTCGCTTCTCGATTTCATCTCTTGCTGAGGTATAGGTAACTTGGATAAGTTGTCTAATCTTCTCTCCCTCTGTAAAAACAAAATCAACTTCATAACCATTTGAAAAATAGAAAAAATTTTTATTTGGCTCATATCCATGTTTGAGCAACTCTTGAAACACAAAGCTTTCCATTAGGATTCCAAAATCGTATTTGTATGTTGTAAAGGAATACATTCCATTATCTATAACATAGGTCTTAGGTAACGATGCCTCTGTCTTTCTTATGCTTCGTGAATATTTTTTTAGAAAAAATATGGTATTTACATCTTCTAGAAATTTTTGAAACTGATATAACGTATTTTTACTAACCTTTATTTGCTGTGACTTAGCACTATTATAAACCTTATTTACAGAGAAAATATTTGAATTTGAAGAGATAGCGTTTTTAATAAAGAATTCTAAGGCGATTCTATTTTCAACGCCATATCTTTCTATTATATCCTTAAAAACTACTATGTCTATAAGCTCTGAAATAAATTTTGGTGGTTCAACTTCTTTAAGAACTATATTTGGAAAACATCCTTCTTTAATACAAGATCTTAGAAGTTTTTTTATTCTTCCTAAATCTTCACTGCTATAATTTTTTTTCTTTAGATTATTAATTTTTAAAATTTCTTTGAAAGAAAAGGGGAATATGTTTATTTTCAAGCTTCTCCCTCTAAGTTGTGTTGCTATTTCTTTACTTAGAAGTTTAGAGGAAGAACCAGTGATAAATATGAAGAATTTCTTTCTTTCGTAAATTTTGTAAACTTCTTTTTCCCAATTTGGTAAACCTTGTATTTCATCAAGAAAAATATAAGAAGGATCTTTTCCATAGATTTCTCGATGTTTATCTAGAAAGGTATCTAGATGATCACTGATCTCTTCAAAATTAACAAAGAGATATTCTTCATCTTTTAAATTATTCTTGATTAAATGATATAGAAAATATGTTTTTCCTGCTCTCCTTGGGCCAACGATTGTTAGAATAAATTCTTTCGTCAGGTTTACTTTGATATCTCTTTCTTTAATATCTAGGGAGTTTAAATCTTTCTTTCTATCAACTAAATAAGTCAATATTTCCTCCATAAACATCTATATAGGGAAATAATTTATAAATTTTTCTCTTTAATAAGGAAAAATTTGTTTTTTAGTTTTAGTAACCCCTTAGCAATGTATTTAAAAACAAGAATGATTTTTATTAACTTGTTGCTGTTTTATTCAAATAAACAAAAACAACTTATGCCTATGGTTAAACAAGAAACATATAGTGTATGTGCTCTATGTCGCGGTACAAAAATGTTATGCGGGAAAACAAGATGCCCAGTTGTCGTAAGATACCATTCAAAAAACAAGATACAACCATTGATAGATAAAAACAGGATAGATGGTTCCTCACCACCTAGTGTTTTCATCGGTAGAATAGGATACCCCAAAGTAGCAATAGGTCCTATGATACCACCAGTTATGGGTGATACCTCAATGATTGATACACCAGAACAATGGCTTGATAAAAAAATAGAGGACATAGTTGATTTCCGTTCAATGCTTATACGTGGTAAACATATTGTAAACATCTATGATGTTGAAACCTCTGATAAAATAGTTGAATACACCCGTGAATTAGCATTAGCGGATAATAGTGTTTATGCGGAGGCACTCTTCGAACGGAAACCATCAGGTAGGATCGTATTTTATGATGAAGTACAGCCGCATGGCCCATCAGCGCCACTTAAAAAATTTGATATAACAAATCCAAAATACGAAAGACATATAGAAAAAGCATACTATGACACTGATTTAAAAGCAAACGAAGCAATATTCCAGCTATACAGAGATGGTGTACAAGTTTCAAAAATACAACGTGCTTTTAGCGTCGGAGCATTTGGTATCAAAAAACTTCGTCGTTTTGTACCCACCCGTTGGAGTATCACCGCTGTTGACTCAACCATTGGTGAAACACTTATGAAAAAAACCAGAACCTACCCATGGATAAACGAATACCGCATATATTATCACAAACAGTTTGACAACCACTGGATAATACTAATGATACCATGTGAATGGCAATATGAACTCATAGAAGCATGGTACCCACGTACCACATGGAATCCATACGGCAGAGGTATATCAATATTCAACAGCTACGAGTTTTACAAAGGACGAACAACCTATGCAGAAATAGGAGGATGCTACTATGCTGCTCGTCTCGCTGTAAACGAAACATTAAACAAAGAACGTAGACAAGCAGCCGTGGTAGTACTAAGAGAAGCACATCCAGGGTATATTATGCCTATTGGTGTATGGAATGTACGTGAAAGCGTGAGACAAGCATTAAAACAGCCTTATCAAAAATTTGACACCTTAGATCAAGCACTTATACAAGTATCAAAAACAATGGATATACCTATAAATAGATGGATAAAGAACAGTGCAATACTTAAAAACAGTCTCTACCAAAAAAGACTAGAGGATTTCCATGAAAATTAACAAGGTTAAATGTAAAACAGCATTATCCACATCAACACTACCTGGTTTAGACTACTCTTTAAACCCATACAGAGGATGCCAACACAACTGCACATATTGTTACGTACCCAACGTACTAAAAATCAACAGAAAAGAATGGGGTACCTTCGTCGACATAAAAACCAATATACCAGTTATCCTCTCAAAAGAACTACATAAGAAGAAACCAGGTACCATCGGCATTTCAACCATTACAGACCCTTATCAACCTGTTGAAAAAAAATACCAACTTACTAGATACTGCCTTGAACAAATACTAACACATGACTACCCAGTATGTATACAAACAAAATCCAAGTTAATACTTAGAGACATCAACTTGATATCGAAGTTCTCCGACGTAGAAGTCATGGTAAGCATTGGAACACTCAATGAGAACGATAGAAAAATTTTAGAACCCTTCTCTTCCCCTGTAGATGAACGGTTGAACATTTTAAAAAAATTTTCAGAGATAGGGGTGAAAACAAGTGTTTTCTTTGGACCAATCTACCCCACAATCAAAACCAGTGATCTATCAAATATTGTTGATGTCTTTATTGAGCATGGAGCAACAGAGATAATGATAGACAAATTCAATCTGAAAACAGGGATTAAAGAAAACATAGAAACAACTTTACAAAAAAAACCAGAGCTACTAGAAACATTCAAAAAAAACATCTTCAACAACAATCTCATCTATTACAACAAAATAAAAGAAACAATGAAACAACTAAACAAAAACATCAAAATCATAGAAGCATTCTAAAAAAAGAAAAAAACCCCTACTTGTTACTTCCAATTACGTTTCTTACTACATTCTCGTTTTTTCTTTTCTAACTACGAGTTTATTCCCATCTATTTTTTCAACTAAAACTTTTTCTCCTTCTTCAACGCAACCCCCTTGAGACGATACAGCAGTCCAGATTTCACCATTTACATCCACCCTACCCTGTGGATCTAATTTTTCCACTACAACACCAGTTAAACCATTTAACACCTCAGGACCCACCACTGGTTTTTTAAACTGCGGTAAAAAAACATATGTAGAAAAAACAAGTACACAAACAACAATTATAACTATTCCAATATCAACCCATATAGAATATATATTTAGATACAACAAAACAAATATTAAGAGAACCACAACCAAAATATCATCTATCAATGTTAATAAAAACTTTAGAAAATATTTTCTTTTCCTCTCATCATCTATCCACATCATAACTTAATAAACAACTACTTTATTCATTTTTAAACCTATTCCTTTTCTAATATTATACCTTGTTTTTTTTATTTCTAAGAAAAAAAATTGAAAAATTGTTTATAAGTAGTTTTTATATATCCCTTCATAATTAACGTTTTTTAGATGGCTAAGAGTGACAAATTAATCGCTGAATTTTATGAGTTAAAAGTAGAACAGTTAATGGATAAAAGAGTATGGGATCTCCCGATAATAGAAGAAAACGATAGTATATTACATGTTTTAAACATACTGGGGGCTCGTAACCATATATGGGTTGTAAAAAGTAAAAAAACCAATGAACTTGTAGGAGTTATAACAGAACATGATGTACTATCTATTCTAGCTCCAAAAGATTTCCCATCTTATGTTTTTGGTATGCCCGATATACGTTCGATTCAACATGGAACTGCTAACACAGCAAAGGATATAATGTGTCATAAAATCATTACTTGTAGTCCTGATGAAAAAATTGTTGATGCTTTGATGAAAATGATAAAAAACAGGCTTAGAAGACTCCCAGTTGTGAAGGATAATAAAATCATGGGTGAACTCACTCTAAACCAGTTAATTAGAAAATACTATGCCGCTACCCAATACCACCCGATAGTTTAAAAGGAGAAGGAACAAAAAAAGAACAATATTTAACATTGTTAAAAAATAAAGGAAGGAAAAGGGTTTCTTTAACCCTTTTTATTTTAGATTTGCTGAGTTTACTTTCCAGTCATCCAGATTGGTGTCGAACTCATACCGTTGTTGAAGGTTACTGTAGTGGTTATACTTCCGCCACCGGGTAATGTGAATTTGAAGTTTTGTAAGAAATCATCGCCACCTAAATGTTCTATAAACACTCCTTTGCCAGTAGCTTCTGCTCCGTTGTATTCCCATTTGTTTAATGAAACACTTCCACGTTTGTCACCCCAGTTTGGTCCAGAATTGAAAGTTGATGCACCATATCTTATTTTACCAGTACCGGTACCAATCATATAGTAGTCAAAGTGATTGTTAGCGTTTGGTTTTGTTGTTTCATATATAGCTGTTCTTAGTTGATATTTCCCTTGCGCCTCAAGATGTGTACCATAGCTAGCCCATCCGAAATTACCAGCGGGATAGGATCCACCACCATTGTTGAATATTTTATAGTTTGAACGGATGTTTACGTTAAATGTTCCAATACCGTTTTTGTTGGTACTGACCATGTTCATGATCTGTGCCTTTCCATATTTAGCATCACTTGCCACTTTTGGACATTTATATGTAGTAAATCCTTGAGCTGTTCCTTTTCCATTCCATGTTGCTCTTTGACTTATTTTAGCAACTTCATGATTATACCAAGGATCTACTCCCGTGGTATCAACACCGTACTGCATTGTTCCAGATGAAAAAAAGCCTGAAAAGCTATCTGAAACATCTTTTGTAGTTGTGCTTATATCCCAGCTTGCAGCCATTGCTGACCCTGAGACTGCGACCATAGCGAAGACAATCATACCTGCAATTATTGTTCGTTTCATTTCTTTCGTTTTTCCTCCTTTTCATTTACTTCTGCTTTAATTTGTTTTTTTTTTATGGCGGAGTGCAAAGCCGAGTGTCTCCCCCATTTTATTACGAACGAGCTCGTAAGTTTTAGCCGACAATAGTAGCCAGCTGTTTTTACCCATTCATTTAA
>QMTJ01000084.1 GCA_003651045.1 Thermoplasmata archaeon
CGGACATAATCAGATCTTACATCTTTTTCTATTTCATCAACCTCTCTAACATGTATATAAACACCGGGTCCTGTGGCTTTTACAAAACGGTTTTTAAGCTCTTGTAGAATAGTTTCAACAGATGGTCCAATGTTTCTTTGTTTTTCATCGATGACAACAAGTACCTCGATTTCATTGATTTTATGTTGAATAATTTGAAACTGTTTAATCTTGTACGTGTTGAAATCATCCATAACTGATGCAGGGATAGTAGTAACATGGAAAGGAGCGAGTGTTTTACCATCAGGGAGATGAATAAGCTCAATTGATCTTCCACCAATGTTTTTAATCATCTCCGTAGTGACACCGCAGCTGTTATCAGGTTCAATAGGTGTAACGATATCCTCTACACCAGTATACCGTACAATAGGTGTACCTGTACCATATAGTCTTGTCACTACAAGATGACCAGGTTTACCATAAGGTACATCCTCATCTTGTTCATCTAGAAACTCCATAAAAACAAAATCAGAATTCACATGATACCCGTTACCATTAAGACATTCAAAAGCCATTGGTCCTGCCTCTGTAGAACCATAAGTGTCAAGGACACGTGTTTTGAATGCTTTCTCTACATATCGTCTTGTGTAATCATCAAGCATTGCTTCACTAGAAAACAAGAGTTCAGGGTTTATATTTTCAGCTTCTCCATTGTTCTTATGATATGCAAACTCTCGGAGCATATGTGGATCTGAACCAAGATACTCAGGGTTAAACTCATTAATCTCCTGAAGGAGTTTTTCAACTTTTTCACCAACATATAAATATTTAATGTTATCAAGAGAAACAAATTTTTTAAGAAAAGGTAACACACTATTTTGAAAAGCAGCATGTTCCACAGTTCCTTCTTTAATATCAACAACAAGAACAATCTTTGATTTACTCCAACTTCCACCATATGCTTTGAGAACCCTTACAAAACCTTCAACATATTTAACCGCTGAAAACAAGTCGTAATAGATAAACACAGGTTTACCCGTGGAACCTGAAGTTGATAAAAGGAAACCATTTTTTTTATCAAACCCCTGGGGGATTATACCGTTAGGGTAATATTCACGTAAATCGTTTTTTGTAATAAACGGAAGTTTTTTTATATCCTTTATACCTTGAATGTCAGAGGGATGAACCCCATGTTTTTTATATTTTTCATGATACAATGGCACTGTATACGCGTATCTTACTATTTTTCTAACAGCTTTATCTTGATACCTTCGTAGTTCATCCAACGTGGTATGCCATATCCTGTTTAAATCCACTATATAACTTTTAAGCAACCGAGTTAAAAAAACAGGGTTATAGAAAGATGACCTCACTTGTTTTTTATCCTCCCTCAAACTTTTTTTGGTTAAAAATGAAAATCTTTTTTATAATATCTACGGTAGGAAATATTGCCCCCTGCTGGGTAAAACCCAGTGAGTTTACGTGTAAATGCAAATATTTTAGCAGTTCTACCGATAATATTCGGGATGCTGTAGAATTCTTTTGCAACTTTTCTCGCTCCTTCATAGAGTTCTTTCTCTGTCATGTGTTTTGGTTTGTAGACAACTTCTACTTGATTATATCTCGCCCAGTCGTATGTGAGGATTCTTCCTTCTTTTTCTAGTCTATCAAATAATGGCGTACCAGGATATGGTGTTAAGATATTTACTTCTACCACATCTATCTCCCATTCATACATTTTTTCAAGGGTGAGATCAAAAATATCAGGTGTGTCTTCATCAAACCCGAAAATAATACCACCCTGCACTGCCATTCCATATTTATGAAGCCGTTGTATTAGTTTTCTAAAGTTTTCAACCTTGTTATGTGTTTTTTTAACACTATTCAATGATTTCTGGCTGACTGATTCAAAACCAATAAACCATTCTAAACATCCTGCTTTTTTAGCTAGTTTAAGAAACTCGTCATCTATTTTTTCAAGAAGATTTGTTGTCCCATTTGCCATCCATACTTTCCGTATTTTTTGCCGTATCATTTCTTTAAAAAGCATCCTTGCATACCGTGGACTTGAGGTAATATGTGGATCATGAAAAATAAAGAGTTTATTCGGCATCTGTTTAATTTCTTCAACAACAGCTTTAATGGGTCGTCTCATTACACCACGGTTACAAAAACTACTTATCGCGCAAAACTCACATTTATTACCGCAGCCTCTTGTCCATTGAACAGCACCCATTAAAGGATTCCTTACAATAAGATCCCGTCTTAACGGTGGAACATCAGCGATATCAAAACCGTAATCACGTTCATAAAATTTTTTTAACTTCCCTTTTTCAAAATCTTTTAACAACTTAGGCCAACTTGCTTCAGCCCAACCCATAACTACGCTATCAGCATGTTGTATTGCTTCATGAGGCATAGCTGTTGGATGATATCCACCAAGTACTACGGTTTTACCACGACGACGGAACTCATCAGCGATCTCATAGACTCTAGGCGCGGTCATAGTGTAACAGGTTATACCAACGAGATCTGCTTCTTCTTCAAAATCTAAATCCATATAGTTCTCATTAACAATTTTTACCTCATGCTCTCTAGGTGTTATCGCTGCTATATGCGGGAGAGTTATGATAGGGTTACCAAATATAAACGCAGTCCATGACCCTTTATCCCGGATTGTTGTTTGTCCATGTTCAACCCTTGGAAAGACAAGCAGAATCTTCATTAAGCCTCCATATGGGATAGATAAAACTCTGATATATAACCTTTTTTATAGAAATAAATATTCATATTTTGTATCCAAAATAATCAAAATAAGATTTCATTGTTTTATAAATAAATTTTTTTAAAAAATCTACTTCAGGTGTTAATTTTAATCCTCTTGGTTTGATAGAGTCGCTAAAATCTAAATTATTTCTCATATTTAGAAAACCTAAAACCTTGTTTATAACGTCATTAGGTTCACGACATAAATCCTCATATTTTATAGAAACATAATCATTTTCAGATAAATATTTTATATTTTTAAGATAATATCTTACTCCCCTTGCTGACCGCCATATAACACTAAAAACACCTAAAGGTAAACGGGAGGTATAATACAGCCGCATCATAAAAAGAAGAAACGGGTTTTTAAAAACCTCGGTATATTGTTTAGAATACAACGTAGCGAATTCATCTTTAATAGCTAATCGTGTCCTCCAGAGTCTCATCGTTGAACTAATGACTTCAAGAGGATTCCTATGTATGAAAATAAATTTTGTATTAGAGATGTTTTGTTTTATGAATAAAAAATTTGGGAAATCATAAGGGTTTTTTAGAAGAATAGGTTTATTGTTTCCTGATATAAATACAAGTTTTTTACATAATTCTTCAAATAATTGCTTGTTTTTACTTGTTATTTTTGATGGAAGGTTTCTCTCTGAAAATATGTAAACGTATTCATGTTCATAATCTGCAGTTACACTGATATGATCTGTTTTCCTGGTGACTATATTTTTTTCTTTTAACAATCTGTTTAACTCGTTTTTCTTTTTTTCTTCAACATTGTTTATATAGTTATAAAGTAAGCTATCATAATAGAGGAGATGATATAATGTGAATACATTAAACTCCTTGGTTTCGTTTAAAAGTTTATATAAAATTGTTGTTCCTGATCTATGTAGACCTAGTATGAAAACAGGTTGAAACGATAGATTCTGTATCTTATCTATATATTTATCATCTAATGTTGTTGTTTGTTTCTGGTTTTTTATTGTTGTTTTCATATTTATTACTATGGGATAAAATATATTAAGCTTTATGTATTTTTCAATTTTTATCTTATGAACCCGTTTCTAAATCCAATAAACAGTTTATCTTTCCTGAAAGAATATATTTTTACTCCTAGTAGATTGTATAGGTTTTCCCCTAAACAGATGAGTAAATTTAGAGATAAGTTGTTTAGGAGAATAGTTGAATATGCTTATAGTGTACCCTTGTATCATAGGAAGTATAAAGAAGCAGGTGTTACACCTAGTGATATAAAAAGTATTTATGATATTGTTAAACTTCCTTTTATTACGAAGAAGGATGTCATTGAGAATTTTCCAGATGGAATTATACCATTGGGTTATAATAAAAACGAGGCATATATTGCTAGTACAGGTGGTTCCTCTGGTAAACCTGTTTCTCTTTTTACTGATTTTTATACGATGTCTCAGAGTTTACTTTTATCTATAAGAGAGGGTATCAGCTTTGGTTTCAACCCAAGGAAGGTTAGATTTGCGAATATCGGTACACATCTGGAGGGTAGAATTGATTATGTTTTTCATAAAGCTGTGACTGAGAACGCTCAGTTTTTTAGGAAGGCTAATAGTTATTTAACAATGAATGCTTTTGATCCTATGCATGAGATCGTTGAAAGATTAGATACTTTTAAACCAGATATTATTTACACGTACCCTGTTACTCTGCAGCATATAGCTTATCTTAAAAAGAAAGGATATGGTCCTCATATTAACCCGAAGCTTTTGATGGTTTCAGGTTATTCTTTAGATGAATACACTAAACGTTATGTAGAAGATGCATTTGGATGCAGAATAGTTAACCTTTACCAGTCTGTAGAAGGAGCTGGTGACATTGCTTTTGAATGTTTCGATGGAACATGGCATGTTAACTATGATTTCTACCATTTAGAAGCTATTGATGAAAACATGGAACTAGTGGATTATGATGAAAGAGGACATGTCGTACTTACTAGGTTATTCGGTAGAGGTACACCGTTTATTAGATACACCGGTATGGATGACTGGGTTACTCTGTTACCAGAAACTCGATGTAACTGTGGGCTTTTTACACCCGTACTTAAAAACGGTGTAGAAGGAAGAGTCAGTGCACAAATTATACTACCAGATGGACGTGTCTACCCCGCAGCTTCTTTCGCGATTATCTCCCTAGTGCTCAACGAACTCAAAACATATAAAGTCACTCGTTTCCAAATTATACAAAACAAGATAGACGATATAGAAATTTTACTTGTTATAGATGATGATCTTAGAGACGTTGGTCCATCTGTTGATCTCATCTTCCAGAAAATCAAAGAAGCATATGAAAAAAAATGTGGACCAGATGTTAGAATTACAGTAAAAGAAGTTAAAGAAATTAAATCACCACCAGGTAAACCATTACCACTTGTTATATCAAAAGTCAAACCTGAGGAAGGATACAAAATAATTGAAGTCTAAAAAAAAATTTTATTTATGGACTGGGTGGGATTTGAACCCACGGCCTCCACCTTGCGAAGGTGGCGATCTTCCAGTCTGATCTACCAGCCCCTCTTTTTTTCTCTAATTCAACCCAAAAAGTAATATATAGAAAGAAAAAAAGAATATTTGACTATTTCCCCCCTATTTTGTTTATTTCCTTCTCGTTTTTTTATCTTGAAAACACTATTTTTTTAGCTGATTTTAATGCTTCAACCACTGGTAGTTTCTCCCCCATCATAAACTTTTCTAATGATCCACCACCTGTGCTA
>QMTJ01000085.1 GCA_003651045.1 Thermoplasmata archaeon
CGCTGAGGAAACCTATAAAGTTATTGAAAGTCGTCTCGATGAATATGGTAGATTTTATACAAAAAACTTTGAAAAATATGGTATCAAACTTAAACGAAATGGTAATGTTACATTACAGTACAGCGGTAAATGGATACTTTACAATGTTTTAAATAACTGTTTAGAAAAAAACAATAACCTTAAAATACAGGTTGGGGGAGAACGATTCTTTGAAGAGCCTTTTATTAAATATTTTAAAAAGTTTTTAGAACTTGATACTAAGGTTCAACTGATCGTTGATAACACAAGTAAACTTGATACTATTAAGGAACTCAAGAAAATATATGGTGACAACCTTGAAGTAAGGTATTTCACTGAGGACGTCTCTGGTACAATGCGTAATTTTGTTTTTGGAAAAGAGATAGCAGTGAATGGTATCAAAATCCTTCGTGAATCAGATGATGAACCATCATATATTGGAACAGCCTATGTAAACGTTGAGGATATAGAAACCCTTGATGATAGGTTTAATAACCTCTGGGATTTAGCAAAACCATTAAAAGAAAAAGAGAAATAAAAAACAAGTTTTTTAACTTCTTCTTTTTTTATTTAAACCTAGTTGTTTCAAGGTTGTAAAGTGCTAAAGTGTTAATATTGTATCTTTTATGAACTGTTGAAGCAATGTCTACGCATTTGGATTCTTCACCATGTCCAAAAATGATTCTTTCAGGTCGTGGTGACATGTTGTTGATAAAGTTTAAAAGCTGCCGTCGGTCGCTGTGACCACTGAATCCATCTACTGTTTCAACGTTCATTTTCATTTTAATGTTAACTATGTTTCCACCTACATTAAGTGGTATTTCCTCCCATCCTTTTTGAATTTTTTTACCAAGTGTTCCTTCAGCTTGGTAACCAACGAAAGCAATAGTGTTTTTTTTGTCTTGAGCCCATTCTTTAAAGTATTCCATAACTGGCCCACCGTTCATCATACCACTAGTTGCAAGGACTACACAAGGTTCAGGATGATTGTTTATTATATCTTGTCTCATATCAATGCTATCAACACGTTTGAATATGTCAGAGAGTAACGGGTTTTCACCTTGTTGGAATATTTGAGCCCGTAGTTTATTGTTTAGATATTCTGGATAGGCAGTATGGATTGCTGTAGCCTCCCATATCATACCATCCAAGTATACAGGGATCTCTGATATTTTTTTAGTACGAACTAGGTTTTCTAACACGATCATGACTTCCTGGCTACGTCCTACTGCAAAAACAGGGATTAATAGTTTCCCTTTCTTTTTGATACAGCTTTGAACAATGTCATTTAACCGTTGTGTAGCCTCTTGACGACTAGGTTGAAAATCTTCTCTTCCACCATATGTTGCTTCTAAAAATATTGCTTCTAACCTGGGGAAACGATTTACAGCAGGGTTGAAAAGCCAGGTGCGTTCATATTTAATGTCGCCACTAAAAGCGATATTGTATAGTCCTTCACCAATATGGAAATGAGCAATAGCGCTACCAAGTATATGACCTGCGTTATGGAAAGTAAGACGTACATCAGGTGTTATATCTGTTGTATCCCCATAGTCAATGGTTATACAGTGTTTAATCATTTCACGTATGTGTTCAGCTGAATAAGGAATTTTTTTAGCATCAGCAGCAGCGACTTTAAGATAATCCATCTGTAGAAGTGTACTCATATCACGAGTAGGGGGAGTACAATAAACTGGGCCATCATAACCATATTTGTATAATAATGGTACAAGACCAGAATGATCCAAATGTGCATGCGTAATAACTACAGCATCAAGTGTTTCAAAAGGTAAAACCTCAGGGAGATGAAGATAAGGAGTAGAACTTTCAGATGAAACATCAACGCCACAGTCGATCATGATCTTGCTATCCTGCGTATGTAATAAACTACAGGATCTACCTACTTGACGGAAACCACCCAATGCTGTAACACGAACAAATTTTTCACCATCAGATACACCACGATGCAGTCTTCTACCTACTTTACGTAGTATTTCTTTTCGTTCTTCACTCATTGATCTAAGATAACCCCGTATCTCTTTAACAGTTTTAGACTGTATAGGAGGTGTTCTAACAATCTTCGGAGACCAATTTATTGATCTACGTATCTCATTAAGAAGAACACCTTGTTTACCAATAGCTACACCTGGTTTCATAACCTCAATGGTTACCTCTCCCACATCTGGTAAAAAATAGATATTGGTAATCTCTGCTTCTTTAGGGATTATCTTTTTAATCTTTTTTTCAGCAGTCTCAGTATCTGTTAGAACACTAGGATCAGGACGTACTGCTATACGTTTCTGAAGCATCTTAACAAGCTGTTTTATAATGTCTTCGTTTTTAGCAAACTTATCCGGATGTTTAGTATAAATTACAACAAGAGCTCCTTCGAACTCTACATCTGTAATATCGATACTTGGTGGAATCACACCTCTAACTTTTCCTTTAATATCCCTTAAAACATCATCTACTGGCATTTTCTACCTTTCAAATTTTTTTTATTTTTGTGTAAATCAAATAAACTTAGCTTAATTATCAAATGAAAACCAATTATAAAGTATAACTAAATCTTTAATTTGTTTTTTCAAGTTTTTCCATACGTTTTTTGATTTCCTCTTCTGTAATTTCTTTGTAACCTTGATCTGTTATAACTGCTATATTTATCATACCACCTGATGCTGAGTCTCTATTTTTAGCTGCGGTTATAGCCCGTATAGCAATGTCAACTCCTTCATCAATAGTTAAACCTTCTTTATATGAATCCTCCATCACACCATACACATATGGAGAACCAGAACCACCTGCTGTATATTTATCAGGTATCGCTCCGCCAGCTGCATCAAGAGAGTAAATATGACCACCTGTGCTGTCAACTCCTCCTAAAATCAGCTGAACATAATAGGGGAAAAACTTCCTTTGATTTAAAATATTTGACATAAGTGTAGCTGCGCTTTTAACAGGTATCCTTTTATCTCGTTTAAGTCTATACAAGTTTGCTTCAGCGTTTAAATATCTAGCGAGAATCTGCAAATCACCGACTAAACCTGCAGTAGCAAGTGCGAGATGTTCGTCTATCTTATAGAGTTTTTTTGTGGCCTTATGAGCAATAAGTGTACCCATTGTTGCTCTAGTTTCTGTTGCTATTACTACACCCTCTTTACATACCATTCCAAGTGTAGTCGTTCCAGTTTTAGTAACATTTTCTGATTCCATAATAACTCCTCAAAACCAGGAAAAATACGACTTAGAATCTTACAACCTTTATATATAGTTTACGTAACTTCCTTCAAGATAACATCTTGAAACTTTTTTATTCTGAAAACAACTCAGCTACTTTATCTACTTGATCCTTATGTGCTAAAACTGTTACCTTGTCACCTGCAAACAGTTTTACATCCTCTGTAGGGATTATAAACTTGTTATCCCTTTCAATTGCAACTATTAAAGCTTTTTTAGGGAGACCAATTTGTCTAATAGTTTTCCCTGAGAGTTTTGAATTAGGAGCAATAGGGAGACGGAATATCTCAGCATATTTGCCGACATTCATATATTCATCTACATTTGGATGTTTAATAGATTTGTAAAGGTGTTCCGCCATTACAATATTAGGGCTTTTTACCATTTTTACTCCTTTTTCCATGTACATTGGTTTACTTTCTTCTTGGTTTACTACTGAAACTAGGTGTTTAACTCCCTTGTTTTTTGCTAAACCAATAACCATGAGATTTGTTGCATCATCGTTTGTTGTGGTTACAAGGACATCAGCTTTTTTTACTTCTGACTCATCAAGTGTTTCTTCTTGGGTTGCATCAGCGTTTATAGCTACTACATCGTATTTCCTAGCGATTTCTTCACATCTAGCTTGATCTTTGTCGATGACTATTACGTTATGGTTGCTATCTTTCAATGCTAACTCAGTAAGTCTTTTACCAATGCCGCCTGCCCCAACTATTACTATATACATACAGATTGCCCCATAGTATTTCTTTTATAATTGTTTTTTTGTTTCTATAACAGGCTGGGTAAATTTCTGTTCGTTATTAAAAGTTTTGTATGATTTAATCTAAAATAGTATCTTTATAAAGTTTATAAATTAAACGTCTTATTTTTTTAAGATTACAATTTATAGACGACTCATTTTTGCCAGAAATATATTGTTTTTTTCTGACATTAAAATTAAGGGTCATTTGATCTGATTACTAAAACCTATAATATTTTTGTTTAATCTTTAACTAATTATTCTAATATCGTTACAAGCGTAATTAGTTAAGATTACAAGTTAATTAATCTTATCGTGTTAACATGTAACAAAGTTTGATGTTGAATGTTGTCACACCATTCATTGCTAATTTATAGCACATCATCAAAAGATATTGATAGATAAATTCTAGCAATGTAAAATATGTATTAATTAAAAATTAAACTTTTACCAAAAAAAACAAACAAATGTAAGATAGTACATCACAAGAAAGTATACCGTTCTAAATTTCTAATTCTAAAGTCAAAGTCTAATATTTTTCATAGTTATACATTACTTATAGGTAAAATCATTACCTATTAGGTTACTTTCGGTCTACCGAAGGTAACTATAAAGAATACCTAAAAACCTAGTTTTTTAGCCGGTGACCCGCCACGAGCAGCAATAATATTTTGAATTTCATTAAACTCATTTTCAGAAACAATTGGATCATGATCACTTTTGTTAATATAATCTTCCCAATGAAGGTACCCGCAATATGTCGGATTTTTAAGTATCGTAGAAATGGTCTTTTTCGCCCAAAACCCCCCCTTTTTCGTTGGAATTTTACTATTATTAAGCATTTTTGCTATTTCACCCATGCTTTTTCCATCTGAATACCAGGAGTAGATTTCTTTAACGATCCTTGCTTCATCTTCGTTTATTACTAATTTTCCATCGATATAATCATAACCATATGGTATGTTAAAACCTAGCACGCCACCATTTGTTCTTGCTTTTTGTTCCATACCTATATAAACTCTTTCACCAATTTGTTCGGATTCAAGCTGCGCTATTCGCTGAATAATGTCCATGACAAATCGTCCCATGGCAGTAGATGTATCGAGTGATTCTGTCATACTTACAAATTCCTTGCCATGCTTTTTTAGATCCTCCATCATTAACATGAAGTTTTTAGAGTTTCTATGAATACGATCCATTTTTATTACAAGAATAGTATCCCATTTATCCATCTCTTGCATCATACGTGTATATGCTGGTCTTTTTACATTCCGTCCAGAATAACCATCATCCACGTATTCTCCAGCTATTATCCAGTCTCTTGCCTTACAGTAGGATCTAAGTTTATCTAATTGTGCATCTAAAGAAAATCCTTCCTTTGCTTGATCCTCTGTTGATACTCTAGTATAAATTGCTGCTCTAACCTGTTTTGCATCCATCCATTATTCCAAA
>QMTJ01000086.1 GCA_003651045.1 Thermoplasmata archaeon
ATCAGGTTTAAACCTTTGAAACATTTTTTTAACATCTTCTTCCTTAGTTAAATCATAATCTCTAGAACCAACATAAACTGCATCTGGGTATATCTTCTGAAGAGCATGCCCTACCAACCCTGTTCCACCTGTTACTAGAAGAACTATAACAAACTCACCCCTACAAAGAATCTAATATCTTTTCTAGTATATTTTGTAGCAAGTAATAACTAAAGATTTTTAAACTTCTCGATTAAAAGTAACTAACTTTTTTCTTATCAATATATATTATCCATTTGACCCCCTTATAAAAACTATCACATATGTAATCAGGTTTCACAGGGGACATCTTCATTTCATCTCTCACTTTTTCCCAGTTCTCTGGTATAAGAACAGTTTTCAAACCCATTCTATATCCTGCTTCAACATCAAGCATTCTATCTCCAATCATATAAGACCTCTGAAGATCAATATCAAGATCCTCTACGGCCTTTTCTATTAAGCCTGTATTTGGTTTACGGCAATCACAGTTGTCATTAGGGTGATGTGGACAATAATAAATACCATCAACATCAGCTCCTTTTTTCATCAATTCCTTCCTCATCTTTTGATGAATTCCCTCCAGAATTTTTTCAGTAAAATAACCCCTCGCTATCCCAGATTGATTTGTAACAACAATAACCTTAAAACCATTATCTCTCAAAACCTTAATACCCTCGGCTACACCAGGATACATCTGAAAATCATCTGGGTTATCAAGATACTCAACATTAACATTAATAGTACCATCTCTATCAATAAACACAGCTTTATTACCCATAATCTTCATTTTTCTCCAAACAAAGTTTTTTCAACAAGATCACAAATTATATGACCTATCATGATATGAGCCTCCTGAATCCTTGGGGTATCCCTTGATGGCACGTCAACTAAATAATCAACAACATCTTCTATTTTACTAATATTTTCTCCTGTAAACGCTACATTAATAGTTCCTTTTTTCTTACCGAACTTTAAAGCTTTAATAACATTAGCAGATGTTCCACTAGTAGTAATGCCTATTAGAACATCTCCTTCTTCAGCAAATGCCTCGACCTGCCGTTCAAATACATTATCAAAATTAAAATCATTAGAAACAGCTGTAAGAATTGATGTATTGGTAGTTAGAGCGAGAGAGGGAATGGCAGGTCTTTTCGCCATGTGAAACCTACTAACAAGTTCACAAGCCAAATGCTGGGCATCAGCCGCGCTACCACCATTCCCAAACCAGATAGTTTTTTTACCTTGTTGATATGCTTCAATAATCTTTTTTACAACTTTACTGATAACATCAATATTATCCTCAATAATTTTCTCTTTAATTGTTATACTTTTTTTTATTCTTTTTTTTATCTCTATATTAAAGTTATGATCATCATTGGTATCTCTAACCACTTTTTCAACACCCTTTTTGATAATGCTATCAGAGAATTTAGTATATTTATTTTTTGCTACCAAAATCACTTCTCTTAGAAAAATCGGTAGACGATTTAGTTTCTTCATATATATGCTGAACCGTCAACTTTATCTTCCAGAAGAAAATAATTTCGGAAAATATACCAACTGTTTAATTATTATGGAAATATTTACATATCAAAAAGAGATTAATTTAGCAGAGAAACAACCATAAATTTGACAGAGGAGTTACAAAATATGAAAGTTGTTTTACTTTGTGGAGGAAGAGGCACGCGTTTGCGAGAAGAAACAGAATATCGTCCTAAGCCTATGGTAGAGATTGGAGGTAGACCTGTTCTCTGGCATATAATGAAAATTTATGCGCATTATGGTTTTAAAGATTTTATTATCTGCCTAGGGTATAAAGGAAACATGATCAAACAATATTTTTTAAACTATGAGGCGATGAATAACGATTTCACGGTTGTGCTGGGGAGACGCAGCAATATAGAGTTTCATAATAATCACACAGAAATAGGTTGGCGTGTTACACTTGCGGACACCGGCGAGGAAGCACAGACAGGGGCTCGTGTGAAAAAAATAGAGAAATATATTGATGGAGATTTATTCATGTTGACTTATGGTGACGGTGTAGCAGATATAAATATCAAAAAACTTGTTGAATATCATAGATCACATGGTAAAATAGGAACTGTGACTGGGGTTCATCCTTCATCTAGGTTTGGTGAGTTGGTAATAAAAGATAACAAGATTTTGGTGTTTAATGAGAAACCTCAAGTTAAAGAGGGGTTAATCAATGGTGGTTTTTTTGTCTTTAATAAAAAATTTTTTAAATATTTAAAAGAGGATGATAACTGTTATTTAGAAAAAGAACCGTTGGAGAACTTAGCGGCGGATGGGGAATTAATGGTTTATCCTCATGAGGGGTTCTGGCAGTGTGTGGATACTTATAGAGAGTTAGAGTTATTGAATAATTTGTGGAATTCATCTGATCCGCCGTGGAAGGTTTGGGATTGATGGAGGAAAAAAATGGCGGATGTTTTTTGGCAAAATCGGAATGTTTTTGTTACAGGTTGTACCGGGCTACTTGGGTCTTGGCTTACTAAAGCATTGGTTGAGAAAGGTGCAAATGTTACAGGATTGATTAGAGATATCGTACCTAGATCTAATCTAAACTGGTCTGGATTTGGAGATAAAATTAATGTTGTGAGAGGAGAGGTAGAAGATTATTTTCTTTTAGAAAGGGCATTGAATGAATATGAAATTGATACGGTTTTTCATTTAGCAGCACAGACTATCGTTACTATTGCAAATAGAAACCCTTTATCTACTTTTGAGTCAAATATTAAGGGTACATGGAATGTGTTGGAGGCTTGTCGGAGATCCCCGCTAATTAAAAGGATAGTGGTTGCATCCAGTGATAAGGCATATGGTGATCAAGACAAGTTACCTTACACTGAAGATACACCCTTGGAGGGTAAACACCCATATGATGTTTCTAAGAGTTGTGCTGATTTGTTGTGCAGAACTTACTTTGAGACATATAAACTCCCTGTTTGTGTTACGCGTTGTGGTAACTTTTATGGTGGTGGTGATTTGAATTTTAATAGGATAATACCTGGTACGATTCGTTCTGTGTTGTATGAAGAGGCACCAGTTATAAGAAGTGACGGGTCGCTTGTTAGAGATTATTTGTATATTGAGGATGGAGTTGAAGCGTATCTGGTATTGGCTGAGAAGATGGAGGATTTGGGTGTTCAGGGTGAAGCATTTAATTTTAGTAACGAGATTCAAATTACTGTTTTGGAATTAGTTGAAAAAATTTTGGATATTATGAAAAGTGATCTAAAGCCAAGGGTTTTAGGAGAAGCAACGAATGAAATAAAACATCAGTATTTATCTGCAAAAAAGGCGAGGAAGATATTAAAATGGAAGCCGAAATATACCCTAGAAGAGGGGTTGCAGAAAACTATAACATGGTATAAAAACTTCTTCGGTTTTTCCGAATTGAGATAATGGTGGAATAAAACAAGATGAAAATAAGATTCCTTGGCACTAATGGATGGTATGATACTGAGACTGGAAATACTGTATGTACACTTTTAGAAACAGATAATTATTTTATCATTCTTGATGCAGGTAATGGTTTACATAAAATGGACCAATGTATTACTAGTAAAAAACCGATTTATATTTTTCTAAGTCATTTTCATCTTGATCATATTGTTGGTTTACATATCTTGAATAAATTTAACTTTGATCAGAAGGTTAATATTTATGGCCAAATTGGTACAAAAGACCTCCTTGGGAAAATAATAAATGAGCCATATACAGTTTCATTTGATAAACTATCTTTTAAAGTAAAAATTTATGAACTCTCAGAGGGTGTGCATAATATACCATTTTTGGTTAAATGTTTGTTTTTATATCATTCTTCTGAATGTCTGGGTTTTAGATTCGAGATAGATAACAAAATAATTACTTATTGTTCTGATACTGGGGTATGCAAAAACATTGTAAACTTAGCAAAAAATGCTGATATATTTATTACAGAAGCCTCACTTAAGGTTGGACAGCATGATGATAGTTGGCCACATTTAAGCCCAACTGATGCTGCTGAGCTCGCCAAAAAAGCTAACGTTAAAACTTTAATATTGACACATTTTAATGCTGATTTATATCGGAGTTTAAAAGATAGGGAAGAGGCAAGATTGTATGCTAAGAAAATATTTGACAATGTGATCGTGGCTAATGATAATTTACAAATAGAGGTATAATATGGCAAATTCAAAAACTATGTTAATAACAGGAGCTACCGGTTTTATAGGTTCTTGTCTCATTCATAAACTTGTTGATACTAATGTTTATGATATCCATATAATTAAAAGAAAACAATCCAACATATGGCGTATTAAAAATATTCTTGATTATGTTTCAATACATGATGTCGATATAATTGATTACACTAAACTTAGAAAAGTAATTAAAAGTGTTAAACCAGATTTAATATTCCACACAGCAACTTATGGTGGTTATCCATTCCAAAAAGATATTAATAAAATTATTCAAACCAACATTATTGGAACTATAAATTTAGTAAACGTTTGTGCGGAAGTTGGGTTTGATGCCTTTATTAATACAGGTAGCTCATCTGAATATGGTTTAAAAGATAAACCTATACAGGAGACAGATTTACCAGAACCAATCAGTGAATATGGTGTAGCGAAAGAGGCAGCTACGTTATTCTGCCAAGCAAAGGCCAAAAAAGAGAGATTACCTATAGTGACACTAAGGCTTTTTTCTCCTTATGGGTACTATGAAGAACCCACACGTCTGATTCCATCAGTGATAAAATCCTGTCTGTTGAATAAAAATCCAAAGGTTTCTTCACCTCACTCTGTTAGAGATTTTATATTTGTTGAAGATGTTGTAAATGCGTATATAAAAGCAATCAATTTTTCTAGTAGCTCTGGAGAAGTATTCAATATTGGATACGGTCAACAGCACTCAGTGGGTTATGTAGTAAACAAAATTATTAGACTAACAGGTGATAAAGTTAAACCAGAATGGGGAAGTATACCAAAACGTTCAAATGAGCCTACTTCCTGGCAGGCTGATATTTCTAAAGCAAAAGACATCCTGCATTGGAAACCAAAATACAGTATAGAACATGGATTAAAAAAAACTATAGAATGGTTCGAAAAGAATATTAGTTTATATACTCAACGTGAATAGGGGGAAAAGAGTTATGCCAGACACATGGAGTAACTATAAAAAGTTATCAACTGAAATAAGAAAAAAAGTATTAAAGATGATGTTTAATTCTCAAACATCACATATTGGTTCATGTTTTTCAATTGTTGACCTTTTGGTGGTTCTTATTTTAAAGTGTTATCAATTGATCCAAAAAATCCTTGGTCAAAAGATAGAGATAGGCTCATCTTAAGTAAGGGACATGCAGCTGCTGGTCTATATGCTACTCTTGCTCTTCGAGGTTTTTTTTCAGA
>QMTJ01000087.1 GCA_003651045.1 Thermoplasmata archaeon
ATTAGCAATAGTTTGAATCCATACTGGTTTCACATTTAACAAATCACCATCCATTAAAACAACACATTTAGCATCAGCCTCATGTGCAATTTCAAAAATAGTCATAACACCAGCGCCTTTACCGCCGTCTGTTATATCCCTAGTAACAATTTTTTCAATAGTACTATATGGTTGAAAAAGGCTAATCGCTTCCTCTGTTTTATCACTAGAATCAGCGATACTAGCTACTATTGCTTTTTTATAATCTGGGAAATACCTATACAACCCCTCATTTACAACATTTAAAACATTCAAAATAGTCGGCTCTACATCCTTACACAGTACGCCTACTAATATGTCAACTGGTGCAATTTTTTTACATTTATCGATCAATTCCGTTTTTAAAGTAATGTCTTTGTTCCAACTTTGATTCAAAAAAACCTTTCACCTCCTCAAAAAACCATTTTTTTTATTTGTTATCCTCTATCACAATATCCAAGAGTTGTTCCCGTATTTTTCTACGGGCGCTTAATGTACGTAACCAGTCAGGTATACGAGTACCAACAGGTTTCCTCATATAACTTGTACCGGCATTCATTATCTGTTGACTAAATTTTTCCACCATACTCTCCTCGATATGTCTGTCATACCGTAGGTTATTAAAATGTGCATCAGCGTGATACTTCCTTATACATTCACGTGCATATTTTACATATAAAACCCTTAACGCTATTAGTCGTTCTTTAGAAATCTGCAGATTCCCCTCCTCTATCAAAACACGTAACAGTGTTTTTAAAATATCACCAGTCATCTTAGTAAGACCTTTATCCGCGGCACCAACTATTTGATGTTTATGCTCATAAAAACCAAGATCAGTTTGACAAATATTCTTCAATGCTACGTTACGATACATCTCAGCCATTATACCAATCTCTATACCCCAGTCACCAGGTAGATCAACATCACGAGCGAGATCACTTGTTAAAGCGAACTCACCAGAGATAGGATACCTGAACGACCGTAAAAACCTTACAAAATCAGACTCGTAACCAATGTTATCAATAAATGCTCTAAGGAGAGGATGAAGAAAAAGCCTAAAAACACGTCCATATAAGATTTTTTTCTCAAGATTAACCCTAGCGTAATATCCTTTGTTAAACTTGAAATCAAGCTCTGGTTCAACAATAGGATACAAAAGCTTCGTTGGAATCATCTCATCATAATGTATAATATCAGCATCATGAAGAGCAATCGCATAAGAATTAATGCTAACAATACCCATAGCAAGCCATACATCACGTCCTTTACCATGATACTTTAGAAGATTAAGCCCGTCGCTTTTCAACTCGGTTAACAGTTTCTCAACTTTGGGTCCATTACACCACATAATAAGTTTAGGAATCTTTAAATCACGGAAAAAACGTTTAACCTGCTTAAACTCTCTTTCATTCTTCGCAGCCAGGGGGATAACTACTTCTTTCAAATATGTACATTTATTCAAACCCTTAACAATATTAACAAGTGCATGATTTTTGATCTCACTATAAAGCATAGGCATAATAACAGAAGCAGGTCGTTCAACTGTTGCATCACTAACAGTCTTCAACAGCTTCTCCTTATCCACACACAACTCATGAAGAGTTGTGACTTCATCCTGCTTAATATCCATAAACTATCCACCAACCCCCATAATAACATTTAACCTATATATCTCAATATCACACTCAAATCACTAGTAACCACATCAGCATACTTTTGAACCTCAACTGGTGCATTAAACGCTACACCTAAACCAGCCTCCTTGATCATACTAATATCGATTTTACCATCACCAACAGCGATCACCTGATGTAGAGGAATACCTAACTCCTTACACAATTGATCCATTACACATTTTTTACAGATAGAATAAATTTTACCATTATCAAGATCTCTCTTCAACTCTGTATTATATATCAATAAATCACCAGTAACAATACCATCATCTATTATAAGATTATTGGCAAAAGCAAAATCCATACCGAGTCTTTCCTTGAGATCATCAGCTACAAACTGATAACTATCAGTAACAATAGCTGTTTTAACACCTCTTCTTCTAAGCTCCGAAATTACAAATTCAACATTTTCATGCAAGGGTATACCTCTAAAAATCTCTAACAATTCATCCTTCCTTGTACCCTTTAACGCCTTTGCAATCTCTATACTTTTTTCATAAAACTCCATTTTTTCATTGTTTATAACCCGCATCAACTCATCTTTAAACCCTTTTTTTTCAGCGAAAACAAAAATAGTTCTATCTGTTAAAAGAGTACCATCCATGTCAAACACTGTTAACTTAAACCTTGACATCATTTTAACCTCAACTTTTTTTAGCCCTATCTTTTCTCTAAAGATTAATAGAAAGTTTTTTAATAACTTTTTTCACAACAAATTTTTTTTACGATGAAACTAACAAAAAATCGGCAAAATCAAATAAACCAAAAACGTATTCCCCTTTTATAGGTATGCCAGTTGTAACATTCGACTATAACGATTTCATCAGCCTACTTGGATACAAAATCTCAAAAGATGAACTAATAGAGAAACTACCGATGATCGGAGCAGATTTAGACAAGGTCGCGGGTGATGAAATCAGCATAGAGTTTTTCCCAGATAGACCAGATTTAGCATCAGTAGAGGGGATAGCCCGTGCATCAAGAGCATTTTTTAATTTTGAAATAGGTCTAAAAAAATACCAGGTTAAAGAATCAGATATTATAGTGAATGTTGACGTTTCTGTTAAAAACGTTAGACCCTTTGTTGCAGCAGCTCTGGTAAAAAATGTTACCATGACAGATGAACTAATCGCGTCATTGATGGAATTACAAGAAAAACTTCATCTCGGTCTCGGTAGAAATAGAAAGAAAGTAGCTATAGGTGTTCATAATTTTGAACCAGTGCAACCCCCGTTTACATATAAAGCAGTTGATCCTGATTCTGTTCAGTTTGTTCCACTTAACATGGTTGAGTCAATGACGATGAACGAGATACTAAAAAAACATGAAAAAGGAATAAAATATGCGTTTCTCCTTGAAGGTTTTGATAAACATCCTTTAATTGTTGATAGTAACAACAATGTTTTATCATACCCTCCAATAATTAATGGGTCTTTAACCGAGGTTACACCATTTACGAGTGATCTTTTTATAGATGTAACAGGGATGGATAGAAAAGCAATTAATTATGCTTTGAATATCGTAGTGACTTCTCTAGCTGAGAGAGGAGGAGAAATACATACTACTCAGGTGGTTGATAGTGGTAAAACATATGTTACACCAGATTTAACACCTACTAGTAAAAAGTTGTCATTAGAATATGTAAATAGAATACTCGGGACAAAAATGAATGATGATGAAGTTGTTTTTTGTCTTAAAAAAATGGGTTTTAATGCATCAGTTGAATCTGGTAAAAAATTAGTAAATGTTGAAATACCTGCGTGGCGTGCTGATATTTTACATGATATTGATCTTGTTGAGGATGTAGCTGTGGGTTATGGTTTTGATAGGTTCAAAGTTGATTTACCTAAGAGTGTAACTTTTGGAAAAAGTTTATCAAAACAGGATTTTTATGATGCTCTTAGAAGTATTTTAACAGGTCTTGGTTTTAATGAGGTTACTACTTTTACTATTTCAAATGAACGTGACGAATTTACAAAAATGGGTTTGAAACCTGGGAGACGGGTAGAGATTGAGAACCCTATAGGTGAGGAGTATTCTTGTTTACGTGTTAGTCTCATACCTTCGCTTTTGAAGATTTTAGGTGAAAATAAACATCATCCGTTGCCTCAGCAGATTTTTGAACTAGGTAATGTTGTGGATAAAAGTTTTAGAAACCGTGTTCATCTTGCTTTTGTAAAGATTGATGCACGTGCTAATTTTACAGAATGTAAATCCCTTATTGAAGCTGTTATGAGGGATTCAGGTAAAAAATATAATATCAAGGGTAAAGTTCATCCGGGTTTTGTAGATGGTAGATGTGCTTCTATTGTTTTAAACGGGGTAGAGGTTGGTTTCTTTGGTGAACTCCACCCTAAGACTATTGTAGAGTTTGAATTGGAACACCCTGTTATTGCTTTTGAAGCCCAAGTGGATTTGTTTTAACCCGTATGAATATTTTTATGTACAAGGTTGTTTTTATCCATTAATTGTTTTATTATGACTATAATATGTAGTAAATGTAAGAAACCAGCAGTGACATTTATTCGATATAATGGTACACATCTCTGTAGAGATCATTTTATTCAGTATTTCGAGAAACGTGTTAAGAAAGATATTAAGAAACAAGGGGCGACTAAAGATGTTAAAAGAATAGCTGTTGCTTTATCCGGTGGTAAAGATAGTGTTGTAGCGTTACATATGATCTATGATGTTTTTTCTAAGAGACCAGATGTTGAGATAATAGGTTTAACTGTTGATGAAGGAATAAAAGGTTATAGAGATAAAAGCATAGTTTTTGCTGCTAAAAACTGTAAAGAATTAGGAATAGAACATTGTATTGTATCTTTCAAAGAAGTTGTTGGTATAAACCTAGATGAAATTGTTTTGAAAGATGATGAACTTGGTGCATGTAGTTACTGTGGTGTTTTTAGGAGGCTATGTCTAAACAGGAAAGCTAGAGAGTTAAAAATTGAGAAGCTTGTCATGGGTCACAACCTTGATGACATGGCTCAGTCTATCCTCATGAATTTCGTTAATGGTGATCTTAAAAAACTTGCTCGACTTGGTCCTCATAGTAAAGTTCAACCTGGTCTTGTTCCACGTATGTTACCCCTCCGGAGTATACCTGAAAAAGAAAACATGCTTTATGCAGTTTTAAAAAACATTGATTTCTATGATGCTGAATGTCCTTATTCAACCTACGCATTCCGTAGAGATTTTAGAGATATCATAGACGAACTTGAATTTAGAAACCCAGGGACACGTCATAGTATTCTGAACAGTTACAACGCCATGAAAGATATTTTGATGATGAAATACCCACCTGCCCAGTTAGTTAAATGTTTAAAATGTGGTGAACCCTCTTCACAAGAGATTTGTAAGGCATGTATACTTAAAGATAGGATCCTATAGCTTTTTTGAATATTAGCAAAAAGGTGACCTTTTTTCAAAAACCTTTTTATGCAAGGTTTATACTCCAAAATAAATTAGGAAGAATGAAACGTTTAAAACTTAGATGTAAACCCTTAGATGTTTTATTAGACGGAGGGATAGAAAGCCAAATTATTACTGAAGTATATGGCGAGGCAGGTACTGGTAAAACCAACCTGTGTTTACAAGCATCTAGAGAATGCGTTCTCCATAGTAAAAAAGTTGTTTACATAGACTGCGAAGGTGTATCAATAGAGAGACTTGAA
>QMTJ01000088.1 GCA_003651045.1 Thermoplasmata archaeon
AACTGTGAGATATCAACCCATCCTTTTCCATCCATCATGAGACCTATTTTCTCTGGGAAATGCCGGAGAGCACCAGCTAGTATACGACTAAGTGAATCCAACTCTTTATCATTCATTAAAAACCTGCCTTTCTCCCCGCAAGTTGGGCAGGATTCACCACGATAGTATCCATGTTTTTCACATTCAGCTAACATAATCCCCATTGTTTGGTATAAAAATTCATAGTATAAATTTTTGTACTAAATTGTTATTACCAGTTGATGGTGACTTTTTGGAAAAAGAAGAACTTAAAAAACTCGCAGGTGAAAAAGCTTTAGAATACATCGAAGACAATATGATAATTGGAATAGGTACAGGATCCACTGTAGAATATACGATACGGAAACTCGGGGAGCTTGTAAGAGATGGTTTAAAAATCCAAGGTATACCTACATCTGTTCATACACAGAGACTTGCGAAAGAAGAAAACATACCATTAACAACACTAGAAGAACATCCATCCATAGATGTAACTATTGATGGTGCTGATGAAGTTGATTCTAATTTAAACCTTATCAAAGGTGGCGGTGGAGCTCTTACACGTGAAAAAATAGTTGCTTTTAACTCTAAAAAATTGATTATCGTCGTTGATGACTCTAAAGTTGTTAAATGCCTAGGTATTGATTTTCCACTCCCTGTTGAGGTTGTCAAGTTTGGTTGGACTGCTACTAAAAAAACCCTTGAAAACTTTGGCTGCGATGTCAAACTTAGAGAAATCATGCCAGGTGAACCTTTTATCACAGATAATGGAAACTACGTACTAGATTGCGAGTTTGACAGGATAGATGACCCTGTTCAGCTTGAATTCGACATTAACAATATACCTGGTGTCGTAGAAAATGGGTTGTTTATTGGTCTCGCTGATAAAGTAATCGTTGGTGGTAAACAAGGTATTTTAACACTTGATAAAGAAGCAGTTGTTTAACCATGGTAAATGTAAAAAAGAAACTACTGTATGCTAAAAAAAGGATTAACTCAGTTGAGTTTGATGCTCATTGGTATAGACGTGTATTCCATACCTTCGGAGCATCGTTTCTTTTTTACTATATACTCCCAGATGTAGACTGGGTTAACCTGTTAAAAACCTGGATACCCCCGCTCATCCTAGTATTTGTTGTCATATTAGAGTTTTTGAGGTTAAAAGGTAAAATCAGCAGTGATCATTTCTTTGGTTTAAGAATGTACGAAAAACATAGAGTGGGAAGCTATGTGTTTTTTGGAGTTGCTATTCTTCTACTTTTCATGTTTTTCCCTCAACCTATAGCAGTTCCTTGTATACTCTGCGCGTGTATAGCTGACCCTGTTTTTGGTGAAATCAGACAACATTATAATAGTAGATATGTGTATCTTGTTGGTTTCCCATTATGTATGTTTTTCTTCATAATAGCATGGTACACAGCTGATGTTGTGTTAATGTTTTCAGCAGCCGTTATTGGAGCAACTGGAGCAGTTGTTGGTGAAACAAAAAAACTCTGGTGGTTAGATGATGACTTCATGATTCAAATGTTACCCGCGGTTTTACTACTAATCCTCTGGTATATAGCGATGTACATGGGTTTTACTCTACCAGGGGATGTTATAATACCAGGTGTTATATAAAAAAAACATAGGAGGATGAGTTTAATAGGTATGGATAAAAAAAGTATGCAGTATATAGAAAAAAACACTGATAACCAGATAAGGCTGTTGAAAACTGAGATGCTTTTTACACCCCTGCTCGTGTTTCTTCCTTTTATCGTTGGTGTTATTTTCATATTAGACTGGTTCAACAGGGGTTTTATACCTGGTGATCCAAGGTTTAACAGTGAACTCATATTAGGTTTTATCATAATAATAGGTAACCTGTTTTTTGATATTCCTTTTATAAAATCTTTGAAAAAGTTTTCACAACATAAAAAATAAAAAAAATTTTGGTTTCTTTTTTATTTTACAAATTTGAACTCGTAGAATACAGGTAATATCAAAGCAGCACCTACACATGATACAGAAGTCATGAATATTATAACCGTTACAAACTGGTTCAAAGCAGTTATGTTCACGATGAGTATAGAAGCGATCCCTGCTACTGTGGTTAAAGCTGCCTCTACCAGTGACAGACCTGTTTTTTCAATTGCTATCATCGTTGCTTCTGTTTTGGATACTCCATTCTTTTTTTCTTCTCTGAATCTATGAGTAATATGGACTCCATAGTCTATACCTATACCGATCATTATAGAAGCAATAGTGATAGTAACAGGAGAGAGAGGAATATTAGAGGCTACTAGGAAACCTGGCTCCCATATTAAAACAAAAAACACTGGTATCATCGTGAGGAAACCATACACTGAGGAGTTAAACACTAGTATGAGAGCTGCTAATACTAGTATTAAAGCAAGTATCATCGAACGTGTTTGTTCCTCTTTTAATTTATTGTTAACCGCAACGTTTATAGCATTCTGCCCTGTTAGATGAGAAACCTTCCCATTATGTGGTATAACAGTTTCATCAGCTATAGAGTTAATCTCATTGATTAATGATTCTAACTCTTCCATGCTTTTACCGATAGGTATAGAAACAACACCTAATGTTTTAGAATGATCCTTGTTTATCAAACCTTCCTTAAATATTTTATCATAAAAGATTTTATCCGCATCTGTGAGATTAGCTAGTTTTTCCACGATAAGGTTCATACTTAAAACATCGTTTATCTGTTTCAACGGGTCAGCGATTGATGTAACAGTTACACCTTTAACACGCATCCTTTCACTCATATTATAAATCGCGTTGATAACCTGAGGATCCTCCAACCCATGTGGATCTGTCTCTATAAGGAACGCGTTAAAGTTACCACCGTTACCGAATTTCTCTGAATACTCTAACATAGAGTTAACCTCAGATATATTTTTAGGAGCCATATCGAAATAGTTGACATCAGTTTTAACCTGAGGTAAAACTACAATGGACATACAAGCGAAAAAAACAGCTATAAAGAGCATCCTTTTTCTGTTATTCACAGCGAATGAAGCAAATTTTTTCCAAAGAGGAATACGTCCTGTTTTAGTAAAGTTGAGTGCTACAACTAAACAAGGTACGAGAATCATAGCAGATATAAAAGCAAAAAGTATACCAATAGCGCATCCGAAACCAAAAAACACCATCGGGGACATACTAGATATCATGAGAGAAGCGAAACCAATAACTGTCGTGACAGTAGAGAGTAAAACAGCTTTACCTGTTGACTTTAGTACTTTTTCAATCTTGTTTATCCTATCTTCAATTTTTTTCTCCTCAGCGAATCTATTCATGAGATGTATCGAATAATCAACACCTAAACCCATTAGAAGAGCCACGATAGCTATAGAAATCATCGATAACTGAGGTGCAACTATACCAAGGGTTCCAAAGGTTAACACTATAGCATAAATTGGTGGTAGAAACGCGATGATGATACCTTTAAAACTACGGTGGAAATAGAGTAAAACAATAGCGATAAATAATATAGAAACTGGGAAAATAATCTTGAAATTATCCATACTGTTCTGCTGAATAGCTTTCTGCATAGGGATGGTCCCAGTGATACTCATATTAGCAAACTTTGTACCTCTATGTTTAATAGCTTCTTTTGTTTTTAACAAAACAGTATCATAATCAGCGTCTTTCTTCACTTGTATTATGATAACAGCATATTTGAAATCATTTGTATATAGTATGCCTTTCATCCCGCTGATAGAAGGTCTCTCCATATAACTGTAGATGTCTTTTTTGTCAATGGGTATATCATCAAGGTTATGCCCAAGAGGAGGGGCTTTTTTGTTTTCTTCTCTCATAAGCACTGAAAGACTTTTAATAGATGCTATACCTGTGTCTTTACCCTGACTACGTGGGTAATCGTATAACACCCTGCATATTCCATCCATCTCCCTTAAAACATCATAGTCTCTAATATCATTAGGGTCTCTACTATCATCTTGATGTATCAAAACTATAATTGTATCCCCTATTTCGAATTCTTTATTGATTTTATTCCAAAGTTTAAGCACTGGGTCATCCCGTGGGAGATAACTTGAGAAATCAGAAACCATATAAAGGTTAATAACCTGTGAACCTATCAGAATAGTAAATAGAGTAAAAACTAGTATAACCGTACGTGGTTTCTTTGCAAACAATGTCGCTACTGTTTTAATCATCATGTTTGATCTACTCCGTCATAGAAGATTTCAATCTTAACAGGTCTATGCCTCTTGTTTCTATTTTTTGAAAAACCAAGGCTAGCGAGTTTGTTTAAATTATCCTCAATCTCATGGGTATATCGTTTTAGGAGTTCAATAGGTGTGATAGGGTAGTACATGTAAGGGTTTTTACCTATACAGTCGTTTTTGATTTTTTTTCTATAAACTAGTTTTGATTTATACATTTTAGAAAGTGTTTCTCTAACCGTGCTAGGATGAAGCTTTGTTCCTTTTATGATTTGTTCAGTACGGGCACCGTTTTTCCTAAGGAGATAAAGATAGATACGGGATTTAGCTTTTGATTTCAGAATCTCCTGCACCGTGTGTTCAATTTCTTTGTGTCTAAGTTTCGGCATCACCGACATTAAAATCTACACCATTTTTATTATTATTTTTTAATATTATTGTTGTTTTGTATGTTTAAATAGTTTTCTATTATGTCGCCTGTGAAACGATAAAATTTTTAGTCGGATTTAAAACGACAAAATTAAAAAATACAAAAAAAGGGTAAAAGACATATTTGTCACATTTTTTCCTAAAAAAATTTTTAATACATCATATAGTATTTATCAACGACAGCAAAAAAAACAAAATTTGGAAATAAAGGAGACAAACAGATATTGATAAAAAAAACTTTAAAGAAATGGAAACGATATAGTAAAATCTCAGATGCTGGAGAAATCACACGGAGATACTTTGTTATGAACGCTTTTGATGGAGCACTCACCATGCTTGGTGTAGTCATAGGAGCCTATATCTCAGATGTACTACATCCTCTTACCATTATAAGCGCAGGTGTAGCTGGGTCAATTGCTATGGGTGCATCCGGGGTAAGCGGAGCGTATATGGCCGAGAAAGCAGAACGAGTAAAAAAGCTAAAAAAACTAGAAAAAGCAATGCTTACTGATATGAAAAACGGTATACATGAAAAATCTCATAGATTTGCAATGATTTCTGCTGCTATAGTTGATGGCGTCTCACCAGCATTAGCTGCTATGATCGTTATTTCACCTTTTTTTATAGTATCACTTGGTTTCATACCAGTTGATTTTGCTTTTATCGCGAGTATAGCTATAACCCTCATAATATTAACTTTACTTGGT
>QMTJ01000089.1 GCA_003651045.1 Thermoplasmata archaeon
CCCATCGAGTTTGTTTAACTCAGCATAAGTAATAAGTGTGATATTTGGATGACGCGCGAGTTCTACCATTTTTGGTGCAGCAGTACAAATACTGCAATCATTGGTAGGGAATGTTTTATCTAGTTTAACCATCGAACCACCGATAGTGGAGGTTTTATCAATGATTACAACCTTGTATCCTTTATCCGCGATGTCCAGAGCTGCTTGCATACCAGATATCCCTGCACCGATAACCAGTGTATCAGCGTTGATTAAACGTTTCTTTTTCCATTCTGTTTTTTGAATAGTTTCTATATTTTCAATTTTTTTTATTGCTTCTTCTTGAATTATCGCCTCTGGTTCTTCATAAAAATAATCGTCATAGAGTGGAATACCCATATCGTGATCTATTTTCTGATTATAATCCTTTAAGGGCATTCTTTCCTGCCTCAAGTCCTTTTTCAAAGGCTTTCAAATTTAGTTCTTTAAAACGACTTGGTACACTATCAAGAACTGCTTTTCTAACAGCCTCTGGATCTAGTAGTTTAAATATGCTAGTAGCTGCACCAACCATTACTATGTTTGTAACGATTTTGTTACCTAGTTCCTCTGCAATCCTCTGAGCATGAATCTTATAAACTGGTTGACCGATTTCGTGTTTTTTTACAAGATCAGGGTCGACAACAATAACAGTATCATCACGTAAATCATTACGATATGTGTCAAAAGACTCCTGAGACATCGCTACTAGTAAATCCACACTAGTAGGCCTAGGGTAACCTATTTTTTCATCAGAGATTATAACCTCTGATCTCGCTGCTCCTCCACGAGCCTCTGGACCATAAGACTGGCTTTGTACCGCGTTATAGTTCATAAAAACCGAGGCGGCTTTTCCAATGATGAAACCAGCTAGTATTACTCCCTGCCCGCCGAAGCCACATATACGTATTTCTTTTTTCATTTTTTTATCACCGCTTCTGTCTCAGCTGTTTTTTTATTGTTTTTCCCCATGAGACGAGCTACTAGTTTTTGGTATTCCTCAAAGAAACCTGGTTTGTCGATATCCTGGAAAACACCAATAGGGAACATATCTTTCATTGCTTCTTTTTCTTCTTCAGAGCCATAGCTCATAATGCGTTCGTAATCCTCAAGTAGAATCGTATGATCCTCATACCATTTCCATAGTTTTTTGATGTCACCGAGTTTATTACGGCGACCATATGCTGTGGGGCACGGCGCCAGGAATTCAACAAGAGAGAAACCTTTTTTCTGAAGAGCTCTTTTGAGAGACTTAATAGGCTGATAGGGATGCGTAACAGTCCATCGTGCTACATAGTTAGCACCAAGTGCTTTAGCCAGGTTGCATATATCAAAAGGATGTTCAATGTTTCCATAGGGTGCTGTTGTTGCAATACTACCAAAAGGCGTAGTAGGTGCGAGTTGTCCACCAGTCATACCATATATGAAGTTGTTGATCATGATAACTGTCATATCAATATTACGACGAGCTGCATGTATGAAATGGTTACCCCCTATACCTGCACAGTCTCCATCACCTGTGAAAACAATAACATTAAGATCAGGGTTCGCTGCTTTTATACCAGTTGCAAAGGCTAAAGCTCTTCCATGAGTCGTATGTAAACCATCAGCGTTGATATACCCAGGTAGTCTAGATGAACAACCGATACCTGATACAAAAACAACTTTATCCATGTCCCATCCAAGTTCCTCAAGAGCCCAAAAAGTGTATTCTAATACTACACCATTACCGCAGCCGTTGCAGAAAATAGTAGGCCACATACCCTCGCGGAGGTATTTCTTGTTGAGTTCTTCAGCTGTTTTAATCTCAGTCATTTATTTTATTTCACCCCCAGGTATGGTAAAAGTTCATGTGGTAGATGCATCTCTCCACCTATTTTTGGTGCACTCACAACCTCGCAGTTCCCAGAAACTGCTTCTTTAACTGGATGAACTATCTGCCCAAGATTCATCTCCGGAACAATTATTTTATCAACTTTTTTACCAAGCTTGTATATTACTTTCTCTGGGAATGGCCATACTATTTTAAGACGTAACATACCAACTTTAACGCCTTTCTTCCGTGCGAGTTCCATAGCAGTTTCAGCAGGTCTAGCAGATGCACCATATGTTACAAAAGCAATATCTGCATCATCTAGATGTGTTTCTTCAACCTTTACTATCTTATCAATATCGTCAGAGATTTTTGATGTAATTCTTTTAACAAGTTTTTCATGATCTTTTTGTTTATCAGTCGCTGGGAAACCTTTCTCGTTATGAGTAAGACCCGTAACATAGGTATGGTAACCTGTTCCAAAAACAGGGAAATCAGGTACCTTACTTTTACGTGTTTGTGACACTCCAAATGGTATAAATTTTTCTTTATCAATTGTGGCTTCGACACGATTAATGATTTTTAAATCTTTTTCATCAGGTATAGTAATACGCTCTCTGAGATGACCTATTTCTCCATCAGCCATAACACAGACAGGGTTACGATATTTTTCAGAGAGATTAAAAGCTTCTATTGTGAAATCTAGACATTCCTGTACATTACTTGGTGCAAGAGCGATTGCTTCGAAATCACCATGCGTACCCCAACGGGCTTGCATCATATCCCCCTGTGCACCAAGCGTTGGTTGACCCGTGCTTGGACCTGTCCTTTGTATGTTAACTATTACACATGGTGTCTCTGTCATAACCGCAAATCCATAGTTTTCCATCATCAATGAGAAACCAGGGCCGCTTGTAGCAGTCATAGCCTTTGCTCCACCCCAGGATGCACCTATCACTGCTGCTATACTACCAATCTCATCCTCCATCTGTATATATGTTCCACCGACACGTGGTAGCAACCGAGCCATCCCCTCTGCTATCTCTGAAGCAGGTGTTATAGGGTACCCGCCGAAAAAAGAACAACCAGCAAGGATCCCTCCGTATACACAGGCCATGTCACCTAAAACAAATTGTACTTTATCCCCTAATACTTCTCTAATTTTTTTAGGATCACGTTTATATCTCATCTATTTATTCCTCCAACTGGAGATCTCAACAAAGGTTTTTTCACATCTTTCTTTTTCTCTTCAGGTATTACAGTTATAGCGAAATCAGGGCAGACTAGTTCGCAGAGTCTGCAACAGTTACACTCATTGACTTCTTTAAGACGTGGTGGTCTCACACCTCTACGGTTGATTGTATCCGATTCCTCTAAGGCGTTTACAGGGCATCTCTCGATACAGAGGTTACATCCTTTACACCAATCCTCATTTACAACTATCATCTTCTTTTTTTCTCCATTATAACTCGCTATAAAATATCAAGTGATCTAGATATTGCCATTTCACCACGGTATTCTGGTAAAAGTATTGGCGCAGTTTTTTCAGTTTTAATACCTGCTTGTTCTAACATTTTGTTGTATTTCTTCAGATGATCTAGTGTTAATTTACCAGTTTTTGCTTTTTTAATGTATTTAGCAGCGTATATACCAGCACGTCGACCAAAAACATTGTAATCAAGGAGTGAGTTACCCATTAACCTGTTTTTACCATGAACTCCACCTGTTACTTCTCCTGCTGCGAAAAGCCCTGGTATACGTGTCTCTGTTTTTTCATTGATTTCTACTCCGCCGTTTTGATAATGAAGCGTTGGATATACAAGAATTGGATGTTTCGTCATATCTATACCAAACCTGTTGAATTTACGTAGTTCACCGGCTAGTTTCTCTGCGATTGTACCCTCACCATGTATTATCTCTATCATAGGTGTATCAAGCCATACACCAGGCATACCCGTGGGTGTAACAATACCACGTCCTTCTCTACATTCCCTGATAAGAGCTGCTGATTCAACATCACGTGGTTCAAGTGGGAAAACAAAAGGATCACCATTCGCGTTAACTGGTATAGCGCCTAGTCCACGTATTTTCTCTGTTGAAAGTATCCCTACTATCGGCTCCGGGTAAGCATCACCAGTAGGATGAATCTGTATAGTATCAAGATCAATGAGGTTTGCTCCAACATGATAAGCCATAACCAACCCATCACCTGTTGCACCATAATGGTTAGTTGTTGGATAATTCGCTAAATGTAATCTACCACTACCACCTGTTGCAAGAATAGTTGCCTTTGCACGTATCACATAATACTCATATGTTTCAAGATTGAAAGCTATACCACCAGCTACTTGTCCTTTGTCATCCATTAGTAGCTCTACAATTGGGCAGAACTCAAGCACAGGGATTTCAAGGTTTCTCGCTCTATCTCTAATATTACGCATGATCTCCATACCCGAGTAATCCTTACAGCTATGTAAACGGTTACGGCATGTACCACCGCCAGAAAGCTCCTGGAACTCCCCGTTCTCCATGCGATCATACATTACACCAAGTTCCTCATGCCATTTTATAATCAACGGAGCATCAAGTGCAAGAGCACGTGCAAGCTCTGGTTTATTAGTAAAATGCCCTCCTCCATAGATATCAAGATAATGAAGAACAGGGCTATCCTCAGGGCGATCAGCAGCCTGTATACCACCCTGAGCCATCATACTATTTGCATCACCATGACGAAGTTTAGTAACAATCAAAATCCTATCACGTGGAACACCTGATTCATAAGCAAAAAGCGCAGCAACAGTACCCGCGCCACCTCCACCAATAATCAAAAGATCAACATCATAATCAACTGTACTGAGATCCACGTCATCAGGATCAACAACAGGTTTAGCCTCTAACAAATCCACTATACCTTCATAAAAAACCTTACCCTTATCAACCCCGACTCTTACCTCCCTACGGGTGCCTTCCATATAATCCGGGTGATACTTCCTCAGGATTTCCTCACGATCTTTAAGACTCATCGGTTTAATAGCTTTAGACATATTCCGCTCTCTTTTCTCCTCCACTATCTTAATTGATTCCATCATATACTTGGGATATCCATCAATTAATTCCAAAATCAATCACCACCTGCTGTTATAGATTCCTCAGACTCGATCTTCCGATTCTTATACAAACTTATAATTTCCTCTTTAGGCATTTTCATGAGTTTCTCAATCTCAGGGTCAAACTTCCGTGCATTTATCTCCTTCAAACGTTTCAACAGGTTCTTAGATTTAGGATCAAGATATTTACCACGTAACCGCCTAGCGAGCTGAGAAACATGATAATGTTTAATATCAGCAGGGCACCGCATAGCGCAGAGACCACATTGTATACAATCAAAAGAAAGCTCAGCGCATTTAGCTATATCACCACGTATAGCATTCTGAATATATTTCATAACCTCTATATCCTGAGGACAAGACTTAGTACAAGTATTACAAGATACACA
>QMTJ01000090.1 GCA_003651045.1 Thermoplasmata archaeon
TAGAAAGAGTGAACAAAGTCAGAATCTACCTCAAACAGTACGTTAACTGGGTACAGAACAGCGTATTTGAAGGAGAGCTCACCAGAGCAGAGTACCTGAAGATAACAAACCACCTGAAAGAACTGATTGACAAAAACCACGACCACATTATATTCTACAAGAGCCGAGACAAAAGATACTTAGGCATAGACCAGATCGGCACCAAAAAAGCCGAAACCTCAACAATAATATAACACAAATATATAACACAGATACCAGAAGAGTCGTGGATCTTTATAAAGGACTTACAAAACCTGACATCCACGACAAAGAACACCCATCCAGCCAAAGACTTTTGTAGAATAACCGCCCTTAAGAAATAGAGAAAAACAACAAGCACCTCTATAACATCACTCCAAAACACAAGAACAAAACAACCAAATCTCACGCCAAAAAAGCTTGGTTAAAATCAGACCTTAGAGGGATTGAAATTCGCGGGCTTGGCCAGAACCCGCCAAATGATTTTAAGTTAAAATCAGACCTTAGAGGGATTGAAATACAGTGGGGGACCGCGGCAGCTCAGGCGCTTGTAGCGTTAAAATCAGACCTTAGAGGGATTGAAATCAAACAACCTCTTGCACTGGTATAATGCGGAGATGGGTTAAAATCAGACCTTAGAGGGATTGAAATTCTTCAAGATTTTTTATGTTCGGTTACGTCCCGAAAGTTAAAATCAGACCTTAGAGGGATTGAAATTTTGTAATTGGTTCGGGGGCGTTTGGGTTCTATCTGAGTTAAAATCAGACCTTAGAGGGATTGAAATAATGCGTCTTGTAATTTAATCTCAATTTTTAAGTTTTCGTTAAAATCAGACCTTAGAGGGATTGAAATGTCGTATAGTTTGCATTCACCAGTCTACCCGTTTCAAGTTAAAATCAGACCTTAGAGGGATTGAAATGTTGGGTTCACGGCGAAAACTCTTGATGATGCTAAGTTAAAATCAGACCTTAGAGGGATTGAAATTCGTGTTATCTTCCAACCGATTCGGGTTGTGGTTTCGTTAAAATCAGACCTTAGAGGGATTGAAATGGAAGTACGGAGTATCTAAGTAATACATTGCCCTTTCGTTAAAATCAGACCTTAGAGGGATTGAAATTTTTTCATCACTTCTCTTATTTTTATTCAACTCCTGTTAAAATCAGACCTTAGAGGGATTGAAATCCGAAAGATTTCATGTTGCAGGAGATCCATGTTTCCCGTTAAAATCAGACCTTAGAGGGATTGAAATTACCCTCTCGACATCTACAATGTCGAGAATATCGTTTTGTTAAAATCAGACCTTAGAGGGATTGAAATAAAACAAAAAACCCGAAGGCGTAACGTGGATTCAATGTTAAAATCAGACCTTAGAGGGATTGAAATAAGAATAAAAGAACAATAATTGCTCTTGTGCAAAGAGTTAAAATCAGACCTTAGAGGGATTGAAATATTACATAACAGCGATGTACTGCTGGAAGTGTAAAAGTTAAAATCAGACCTTAGAGGGATTGAAATGTTCTCTTGCCGGTCGTGGATTCTCATTTTTAAATCCTTGTTAAAATCAGACCTTAGAGGGATTGAAATAAAAAAATTTTAAAGGAGCTGAATAAAAATGTCAGAGTTAAAATCAGACCTTAGAGGGATTGAAATGGAGTACCCTGTTCTCGTGGGTTCGATTTCTCTCTTCGTTAAAATCAGACCTTAGAGGGATTGAAATCTTAAATTTTTTTGAGGAGGTTAAGCCTCCTCGTCCTGTTAAAATCAGACCTTAGAGGGATTGAAATTTTATTTCTAAAAGTATATTCCTTGCATTTGATTTTAATGTTAAAATCAGACCTTAGAGGGATTGAAATACAGTAATACACTTGAATGACTTGCAAATCGCCAGGGTTAAAATCAGACCTTAGAGGGATTGAAATATATTCCAAACAGATACAAATTAAAATCAAATGCAGTTAAAATCAGACCTTAGAGGGATTGAAATATAATTCAGCGAGCGGGTATCCGATTCGGCTCGCTCGAGTTAAAATCAGACCTTAGAGGGATTGAAATCAACGGTGAGGATCGGAATTCGCAGGCATAATGGGAGTTAAAATCAGACCTTAGAGGGATTGAAATGATGGAGTTTTGATATGTTTATGGCGCTTAACAAACGTTAAAATCAGACCTTAGAGGGATTGAAATTTAAACAATAATTGTTTGGCGGGTTCTGCATCATACGTTAAAATCAGACCTTAGAGGGATTGAAATCTCAACCAGATATGTCTCTGGCAGGGACATGATACAGTTAAAATCAGACCTTAGAGGGATTGAAATTTGGATCTCCACCAGCAGTTCTCAATACAACCTCTTCGTTAAAATCAGACCTTAGAGGGATTGAAATAAAAATGAAAAGAGGAGATGGCACAACCTGCTTAGGTTAAAATCAGACCTTAGAGGGATTGAAATTTGAGTGGTTGCATAGGTTCGAATGTCTGAGATACCGTTAAAATCAGACCTTAGAGGGATTGAAATCTCAATCGAGAGAACTTTTGTAATACCTTTTTGGGGTTAAAATCAGACCTTAGAGGGATTGAAATTTATGAACAGGTTTAGTGATGTATTTGAGTAAGTTCAGTTAAAATCAGACCTTAGAGGGATTGAAATAAACAAGTCATTGATAATCAATCGATTGATCGAAGAGTTAAAATCAGACCTTAGAGGGATTGAAATGATTGCGGTGCAGTTGGGACAGTAGTCGTTTTGGCGGGTTAAAATCAGACCTTAGAGGGATTGAAATACAATCACTTTTACTTTATTTGTTTCTCGTATACAAAGTTAAAATCAGACCTTAGAGGGATTGAAATAGATGTGGTGTGGCACATGATCCGCATTCACAACAATGTTAAAATCAGACCTTAGAGGGATTGAAATCTATGATCTCCGCACTGTCTGTTTTGTAATAGACTGTGTTAAAATCAGACCTTAGAGGGATTGAAATTTTGCATTGCTGAATCCGCCATAAGCTGGCTCATCAGGTTAAAATCAGACCTTAGAGGGATTGAAATTTGTGTATGCTTCTTCCGAGAATGGGTTGTCATGTCCGTTAAAATCAGACCTTAGAGGGATTGAAATAATGCTTTTACTAATCCACAGTTGAAGGTAGCAATTGAGTTAAAATCAGACCTTAGAGGGATTGAAATCACAAATGCATAACAAAAATTGAACTTGTGGATGGTTGTTAAAATCAGACCTTAGAGGGATTGAAATATGACAGAAGAAGTAACTATTATAGAACCAGCAAACACGTTAAAATCAGACCTTAGAGGGATTGAAATAATAAAACTGTATCAAAAGTTAGTACACCTACTTGGGTTAAAATCAGACCTTAGAGGGATTGAAATAAAATCGAAATTTCCGAAACACTTGCAAGACTTTTTTGTTAAAATCAGACCTTAGAGGGATTGAAATGAAATTATTAAAATCTGGACTCTTCCAAAAAATGAAAGTTAAAATCAGACCTTAGAGGGATTGAAATTTAGATGCTTGGCAACACATTGTTATGACTTATGATGTTAAAATCAGACCTTAGAGGGATTGAAATAGACTGTTTTTTGTGTTTTGTCGTCTGACATGTTTTTTGTTAAAATCAGACCTTAGAGGGATTGAAATCCACGATACTAATAGCTATGCCTCGATCTTCCTGCCGTTAAAATCAGACCTTAGAGGGATTGAAATATCAAAACCTCATGATCGTAAGTATCATCTAAATTAGTTAAAATCAGACCTTAGAGGGATTGAAATGAAACAATTTCAATTACGGCAGCACCATTTTTAAAAGTTAAAATCAGACCTTAGAGGGATTGAAATCGACCTTGAAACGGATGAATATGGAGTATGTGCATCGTTAAAATCAGACCTTAGAGGGATTGAAATCATTCATGCGAGAACTTGAAAAAATTGTACCATCACCGTTAAAATCAGACCTTAGAGGGATTGAAATTTTTACACTTCCAGCAATACATCGCTGTTATGTAATGTTAAAATCAGACCTTAGAGGGATTGAAATAATCAGGGTAGTATCCTCCACAAAAGCCACACCTTTTCGTTAAAATCAGACCTTAGAGGGATTGAAATTCATATCTGACATTCTTACTCACTCTCCAGGACTTTTTGTTAAAATCAGACCTTAGAGGGATTGAAATTTTAATATCCAATGTTCTGGTAATTTAAAAGTGTTCGTTAAAATCAGACCTTAGAGGGATTGAAATATCCCATGCAACGTGGATATTGACAAAACGAGATGCGTTAAAATCAGACCTTAGAGGGATTGAAATTCATTTCTTTGATAAAAAGCAGGCTTTTCTTTTGAAGTTAAAATCAGACCTTAGAGGGATTGAAATTTTGTTCTTAAAACTCTCTCAAACTTTATTTTATCGCGTTAAAATCAGACCTTAGAGGGATTGAAATAAAAATCAAATATCAACCACAACGTTTGCCACAGAACTCGTTAAAATCAGACCTTAGAGGGATTGAAATTCGAGGTCATGACAACCGATGAGGGTGTGTTTCGGGGTTAAAATCAGACCTTAGAGGGATTGAAATTCGCAATATGCATACAGATAATTTGCATTATTGATTGTTAAAATCAGACCTTAGAGGGATTGAAATTACATACAAACTTCCATCATTTCTTTGATGAAAAGCGTTAAAATCAGACCTTAGAGGGATTGAAATGTTTTTCTTGGGTAGACAAGCATGGCGTCTCCGCCATGGTTAAAATCAGACCTTAGAGGGATTGAAATGAATGTAAAGTCCATGTGCATTTGGGATATTGCAACTGGTTAAAATCAGACCTTAGAGGGATTGAAATAAGACATAGCTCTTAAGGTGTATAGTGGTGATGTTGAGTTAAAATCAGACCTTAGAGGGATTGAAATCATCTACAACAGGGCTTTGGGTGCAGATCAAATTAAAGTTAAAATCAGACCTTAGAGGGATTGAAATCTCGGAAGTTGAAGAAGATCATAATACTCATAGTATGGTTAAAATCAGACCTTAGAGGGATTGAAATCTCGGAAGTTGAAGAAGATCATAATACTCATAGTATGTTAAAATCAGACCTTAGAGGGATTGAAATACGTCAGATATAACACTTTCGATTTGATTTTTCATAGTTAAAATCAGACCTTAGAGGGATTGAAATGCTCAACATGGAAACAGGCGAGCTGGTGAATGCAAATGTTAAA
>QMTJ01000091.1 GCA_003651045.1 Thermoplasmata archaeon
CTGTAAACGTATCGAACAAGCTAATACTATTTCAAGAATCACAGGGTATCCTGTTTATCATAGTAAACAACCCAATGAAAAAGCACTTGATGATTTTCAACATGATAGAATACCAGTATTGTTATCCGTGGGTATGTTATCGGAAGGATATGATAAAAGAAACATTAAATGCTTAATAATTGTTTCAACAGCTATAACTGAGGCATATCATATTCAAAGTATAGGACGCGCTGTACGTTTACCAGATGACGCTGATATACACATTCTTTTAGCTAGAAAAACAACTGATGAAAAACTTTTACAATTTAGACATATGTATAAACATAAAATAATAGGAGAGTTCTCAAAGAGTGCTTTAAAACCTAAAAACCCTTGGGTTGAGCAATACTACTTAGCAGATGAATACTCTATTGATCCAGAAGGTAGAATCTTTCAGAAAAACGATAAAGGTAAACAATACTTCAAAGACAACCCCATATCTACTTCACTAGAGCGGTTATTCAATTATCGCGGAGGAAACTTCCGTATCACGAAGGATAACTTAGTATTAGCAAAAGCTGGTGGAAAAATAGTATCCCTTGGTGTTTTACAGGAACCACTTGAAAAAATAAAACACACAAAAATAAAACCTTTAATTAATCAAAACTAAAGTATCTTTTTTTTGTTTTTAGAAATACAAACGCCGCCTGCCGGACTCGAACCGGCGACCGCTCGGTAACTGCAGTAAAGTAGAGGAAGAACATTTAAGCCCTTTAACAGCCGAGTGCTCCACCAACTGAGCTAAGGCGGCAAACATAAGTGATTGTTTTGTGTCATAACTGAATACAACAATGTATTAAAAAATTAACCTTTTAAAACCCATATTTTTCAGATAACCTAAGTTCTTTCATCTGTGTTTCAATAAACCTGTAAACTGTTGCATGTTTACTACCAGTAAGGAGCATATCAACAGCTTTTTTTAAAATATCCATCCTACTTATATCAGATATCAACGCGATAGTATGGCCATATATACTAATCTTTGAACCAGTAAGTCCTTCTAAAACATGTTTTGTTTTACCTTCTCTACCTATCACTCTACTCTTAAGCCTTCGTATATGAGATGGTTTTTTACCGACATAATCATGCAGATCGAAGATAAAAAAATCAGAATCGTCATCAAACAACAAAAAAGCATTCTCAGGTGAAAAACCACGGCCAATAGCCTTTACAACATTCTCAATTTTAATACACATCAAAGGATCCTCAACCTCATGATCATCAATAATAACCTCACCAGACTCTGAATCAATATCTATCCTAAGATGACTTCTCAACTCTAACTCCCTTTTAGTCTCACCTTTATGACCAATTAACACCGCAACACGTTCCATGGGTATTTTTAGATATTTCATAACCCTACCACTGTTTATTAGTAATTCTATTATATATTCTTTTTTCATCTTCATATATATTGTATTTTTTAAAATATCTTATAATATTACTAATATCTCTTCTTAAAAATTCATCTGATAAGGGATGCTCAAGGAGGACACCCTGCCCAAGATCGATTATGTATGGTTTATTTCTAAATAAGAGTACATTAAAAACACTAAAATCTGCATGTACTAATTCTGCTTCTTTATACATTTTAGAAATAAAACCCAATAATGTATCAAACATCTCCTTAGGATGATCTAAAGATACATCTTTTAAAAGAGGAGCAGGTTTGTTTTTGTAACCAATATACTGCATCACAAGAACATTGTTCAAATAAGCAACTGGTTTAGGAGCGTTAACATTTATATTTTGTAGTCTTTCAAGGTTTTTATATTCTTTTTTAGTCCAAGCATAAATAATATCACGTTTTGTTCTACGGAGAGAACTAAAACGCGGGTCACCAATAATATATTTCGACACATGTTTAAAAGTCGAAGTAGAAACCCTATATATCTTCACAGCTACAAGTTTCTTATCAGGTTTTACAGCTCTAAAAACATTACCTTCTTTACCTGTTGAAATCGGGAAATCAACAATATCAATAACTCTATCCGAGATTAATTTACCCAGTGTATGTAATGTTGATTTGTCAAAAACCTCATCCAAGGTTTTTCTATCAACACCTACTCTATCACTGATTTCCTCAAGCTGTTTATCCAGTTTTCTAAGAATTTTCTCATTTAAAAAACGTTCTTCAGAAGACATCTATTTCCTCTGGCAGTAGTTTTCTTCTACTAAGAACCATCGCTTGAGTTCTTTTATATCTAAAAATAATATCTGCTTTATCATCCTGTATATCCCAGGGTTTAATGATCACTAAATCACCTGCTCTAACTCGTTGTTTCCTTTTCATACGACCAGGTATACGAGCCATTCTAGATTTACCATCCTCACAGATAACATTTATCCTTGAACCACCCATTAGTCTATCTGCTATCGCAAACATTTCATTTTTTTCTTTATTTGGTAAAGGGAGTCTAATGTATTCTCCTTCTGTTTCTTCTTCATTTTTTTCTTCATACACGGGGATCACAGGCCTTTAACCTATAAAAATAATATTCTTATTAAACTTTTTACTATAAAAAAATAGGTTATCGATATTTTAACCTTTACACCCTGTTTTTTAAAGTCTTTTTTTGTTACAACCCGATTTCATCCGCTATTCCCTGGAGGGTTTTTAAACTTAAAGCTAAAAATGTTTCAACTTCGATTCCAGTATCAACACATAGTTTAATTTTACTTCGATTACAGTTAGGAGCAAAACTAGGGTCGTTGAATTTAGCATATAAAACATTTACATCAACATCAGAGAGTTTCTTAGAAGGTATAGATTTAGCAGTTGCAAAGATTAAACCAGTTAAAGAAACAGTTGCAATCAAAGCTTTATCAAGAGAAGTAACAGGAATATAATCACTATAAAGATAGTTATTAGCTTTAATAGCATTAATGCTATCCTCCGGTAAGAGCCCTTCTAAAATTTGAGCAGCAAGAGTACCACGGTTCTGAGGATCACCACTTGTGAACTCATAATCAAGATTATGAAGTAAACCAGTTAAACCCCATAACTCTTCATTTTTACCCAACCGTCTAGCCATCTCCCTAAGTATAGCCTCAACAGCTAAAGCATATTTTATATTTTCATCATCTTTCAAATATTTCTTAATAAGCGTAAAAGCCTCTTCTCTAGTTAACATAATTTATCCTACGATTAAAAGTGAAGGAAAAAAATTGTTTTAAAGCTTTTGGAAAAGAAAAAAACTTTCTGTATGTTTTTTTTCTTTAGATAAAACGTTGTTTAAAAAAACCGAAATCAAGGTTATCCCAGTCGTCATGATCGTTTTTACCATGTGAACCATCAGAGTAATCCACAAGATAATATGTATAACCATAGTTCATACAGCTTTTATATGGACGCCATTTCCACCAACCCCATTGCCATATAGCTTTACTATTATCATCATGACCGCCAGGTATCTGAATATTTAACAAATGACCTGTTTCATGCATATACACACTAGCCCATACGACATCTCTACCCTTCAAAACCGTGGGTACAATGTTTTTATCAACCCAGCTACTAGATAATTGAAAAGCATTAGGTAGAAACATGTAACCTGAAAAATTAGCATCATATACTATTACACTATAACGGAAAATATAACGACGCCAGTTGTTTTCATCACCATGTAAAAAATAATCATTATAGACTTGTAAAAGCTCTGGTGACCAACCTGGTATAAACTTGATAAAAGGTATAATCTCGCCACCACCCATACATCCATCATCAAGGTGATACACAATATTCCGTCTATGATGAGCTACTCTTAAAAGTTCTTTAGAATTCTCAGGTAACATACTAGCGGGTTCACCATTTGGACCAGCTTCCATCTGATCAAGTTCAATAAAAAGATCTTTCCTAAACGGATCAGAACCCCATTGAGCAGTAAGATACTCTTCAACATTAGTCAACGCATCATCATCTGGGTCAAGAGACGAATGATTCTCCCATTTAAACGGGTTATAAAACCAGAGATCTTTCATAGAATGCGTATGCCAATCCCAACGGAAACAATGACCCCACTTATATTCCCACTCAATAGGAACACCGTCACAATCGCTATCTATACCAGTATCATTAACCAACGGATCAGTTCCAAAAACGTTTACCTCAGTCCAATAAGGTATACCATCTCCATCAAAATCATTCTGACAAATATCAAAATACAACTCACAATCCATATCATTCTGATAAATACTATTATCATCACAACCATTAACTCTACCATAACCACTAATATCAAACCAGGCAGGATAAAACTCGATATAATCCTCACCATACCAATGACCTGATTTTAAGTTATAAACAAGATCAATATCACGAGTACTTGGAAACCTTTCATTGTTTTCACTAAGATCACATAAAACATCCAACCCTGGGTTCCAATCCCAAAGCTGGATTTTAATACTCACATTCTCAACATCATCTGGTACATCCTTAGTAGCATACCATATACAGTCGTCATCCTTCACATACTTTTTATTATACCAGATCGGACTAGTGAATTCTTCACCGTTGATAAACACTTTAACATAGAAATCAGGGTCGCCCACCTTATCGATTTTATCAAGCGCTCTAATTTCTTTGATTTTAACAGTAACCTTCAAATCAACAAGCGGATCAAGATCCTCTGAACACTTAAATAGAGGGAACAGTTTTTTATTTCCACTAAAACCCATCACGTTATAAACAGAACTATCGCCTGTTTTTTTTACCTTCACTGCAGCAGCGTTTACAGAAAACAACATAAACGCTGCTAACAGGATTATCAAACATTTTTTAATACCACCATTTTCCATTTCTTTCTCACCCCTATAAAAATTTTATAAAACATTTTATTACAAAGATAAACACCAGATGAGTTTAATAATTTTATTAAATTTTATAATAGAATAAAAATTCATTTTACACCGCTATACACCAGATACATTTTCTCTACATAACATCCAGAGAATATTAATTGATAGAAACAACCAAACAACATATTTTTATAACAATTCATTAACAAAAGAATAATTAACAGATAATGGATTCATTTTTTTTGTGAGGATGTAAGAAAATGTTAATTGAAGAAATCATGACAAAAAACGTTGTAACTATAGACTGTGACAAAACAGTTTTTGAAGCATGTACTGAGTATAGTAAACATAAAGTTGGAAGTCTTGTCGTCATGGATAAAAACATTATAGTTGGGATTGTAACAGAAAG
>QMTJ01000092.1 GCA_003651045.1 Thermoplasmata archaeon
TACTATGGATGGAGACTGTAAGGAATGATCTAAAAAATGCTGATTATGTTTCTGTTAAAATCGACACAGTAGATGAAAAAATTTGGAAAAAAGTAAACAGACCATATCCTTTTTTAAAACTCGATGAAGTGAAAAAAGGTATTGTTAAATTTAGAGAGATGTTCTCTGGTGTATTCTGCACTGAGACTATGTTGATGAAAAAGTTAAATGATAATGAAAAGAATATAAGAGAAAACGCGGTTTTTATTTCAAAGTTGTCTCCAGATAAAAGCTATATTTCTATACCGATTAGGCCACCTGCTGAAAAATGGGTTAGTACACCTGATGAAGAAACTATTAACATAGCGTATCATATTTTTAGAGAAAATAATCTAAATGTTGAGTATCTTATTGGTTATGAGGGTAACGAGTTTGTATCAACTGGTGACATTGAAAAGGATATACTTAGTATTGCATCTGTTCATCCAATTAGAGAAGAAGGTATGCAGAGTTTGTTGAAAAAAACAAACAATAGCTGGGATGTAGTTGAAACTCTTAAAAATGAGAAAAAAATTGTGGAGGTAAAATATAAGGGTAAAAGATTTTACATACGTAATCTTTCTAAAAGAGAATAAAAAAAATATACAAGGTGGTTGTTTGTGGAGGTAATAATAAAACAAGTTGAAGGTTTAACATTTGTTGCAAAAGGCGATAGTAACCATTGGGTGGCAATTGATGGACCTACGGAGTTTTTTGGATCAGAAGCAGGAACTAGACCTATGGAGTTGTTACTCATAGCACTAGGTAGTTGCACTGCGAGTGATGTCGCTGCGATTCTTCAAAAAAAACGTGCGAAACTGGAGAAGTTTGAAGTTAGAATACAGGGTGACCGAGAAGATGTGCATCCTAAAGTGTTTACAAAGATTCATATCAACTATGTTTTCACAGGTAAAGAATTAAAGGAGGAGGATGTAAAAAGAGCGATAGAGCTTTCTCAAGAGAAGTATTGTCCTATATCTACGATGTTGAAAAAAACTGTACATTTAACATATTCATATGAAATCATTTAAAAGATGAACAGGAGGGTTTTAATTTAGAAAACACTAAAATGAAAAATAGGGATAGACGAGAACGTGTTGCAGTTGCTTTTTATAAAGCATTAAAGAATTTTGGAACAGCACTCCCTATATTACTTGGTGTGGTTTTACTCATAGGTTTATTTAAAACATATATTACAATAGACATGATAACCTATGTTTTCACAGGTGAACCATTTAGAGATACACTAATAGGCTCCATACTAGGTAGCATCCTTACAGGTAACCCTATCACCAGTTATATAATAGGTGGAGAGTTGTTAAAAGATGGTGTAAGTCTATCAGCTGTCACTGCGTTTATAGTAGCATGGGTTACTGTAGGAGTGACTCAGCTTCCTGCTGAGGCGTTATTCCTTGGGAAAAAATTCGCTCTCACAAGGAACCTACTAAGTTTTATTTTTGCTATAATAGTAAGCATTGCAACAGTTTTAACATTGGAGGTGATCACCTGAAAAAAAACAACAGAGCCGAAAAAATGGGTGATAAAACATTACTATATGGTTTTTATTTCCTATTTTTTGTCATAATATTATACCTGTTACTGTTTTTATTGAACCCGGATAAAATATATAAGTCCATACATGTGGTCCGGAATATAGTTATTCAACTTTTACCAGTGATATTCTTGGTTATATTTCTCATGGGTGTTTCAAACTATTTTTTAAAACCAAAAACTGTGATGAAACATTTAGGTGAAAAATCAGGTGTTCGAGGATGGATAATAGCGGTCTCCTTTGGCATACTTAGTCATGGTTCAATGTATCTCTGGTATCCTTTGATGAAGGATTTACGTGAGCATGGTATGAGAACAGGTTTAATAGCAGTGTTTCTCTACAATAGAGCAGTAAAAATACCATTACTTCCTCTAATGATATACTATTTTGGAATAGTCTTCGTAATAATATTAACTATATACATGATTCTCACGTCACTCGTGATTGGGAAAACCATAGAAATGATAATTAAAACACCCTCTTAATATACCAAGACACAAAAAAAATTTAGAATAAAAAAAAATTGGTGGTGAAAAAAACAGTGTTTGAAATCACTCAAATAATCAACCGTTCGATCATGATAACGATTTTTGTTTTCGTAATGATGTTACTTGTTGACTATTTCAATGTTTTAACACGAGGGAAAATGAAAAACATGGTAAAAGGGAGTAGATTTAAACAGTACACAATAGCATCTTTTCTTGGTGCCACCCCAGGCTGCCTAGGTGCTTTTATGAACGTCTCACTATACGTTCATGGTCTTTTAACATTTGGTGCAATAGCTGGTGGAATGATCGCTACCTCTGGTGATGAATCATTTGTTATGCTTACAATGTTCCCACGGGAAGCGTTAATCCTGTTCATCCTCCTGTTTATACTTGGTATCATAGGCGCATGGTTTGCTGATAGAATCGCTAATTTCTTCAGCATAGTACCCTGTAAAGAATGTACTTTGCAGAAGATACACGATCTTGATGATCATCAACATCATTTCCAACTACCTATATTACAAAAACCCTTGGAGTTCTCACTCTTTAGGTATGGTTTAATTTTAATTTTCGTAATACTACTCGGGTTAAACATACTTGGAATATGGGGTCCTCAGAGTTGGAACTGGGACGAACCAGAACGGATTATACTTTTCTCATTATCAGCTATCGCGGTTTTTATAATAGCAACAGTTTCAAAACACTATTTATATGAACATATAGGTAACCATATCATCAAGAAACATATTTGGAAGATTTTCCTATGGACGTTTTTCGCACTTCTCTTCGTAAACATAGGATTACAACATTGGAATCTAGAACATTTCATCAAAGCAAACATAGGATTAGTACTCATCATAAGTGCACTCGTTGGTTTAATACCAGAATCAGGGCCACATTTAATAATTGTAACACTCTTTGCACAGGGAATCGTACCATTCTCAGTGTTACTAACAAGTTCTATCTCCCAAGATGGACATGGAATGTTACCCCTACTCTCGTACACTATTAGAGACTCTGTTTTAATAAAAATATTCAATTTGATCTTCGCAATCATAATAGGGTTATGCTTCTTTGCTTTAGGTTTATAAAAAAAGTACAATTATGTGTATAAAATAGATGACTATGGAAGACGAAATAATCAAAATGAAACCAATAGGGGTGATACATTCACCATATAAAAAAAACGAAAACATACCTATACAAGGGAGATTCAAAAACAATGTAGAAGCATGGGTAGAATTAAAAAAAGAATACGTAAAAGGTTTAAAAGATTTAGATGGATTCAGCCATGCTATACTAATATACTACTTCCATGAATCCACCAAAGAAGAACTAGAAGGGAAACCATTCCTAGAAAAAAACAAGCATGGGATATTCGCAATTAGAAGCCCACATCGACCAAACCATATAGGTATATCCACTGTTAAAATCAAAAACATCAAAGAAAACAAGATATATTTCACACAAGTAGATATGATAGATGGAACACCCCTCCTCGATATCAAACCCTATGTAAAATACTTTGATAATAGAGAAAACGTTGTATCAGGCTGGATAGATAAACATTTCAAAAATGGAAAAATCCCAAATGAACTGGACCCATAAAAAAATGTTAAAAAAGAGAAAAAGTTTTTTTTATTTAAACTTATAAAACATTATGTACTTATTATTTCCAAGTTTAACCACCGATGGATCAGCAGTAACCATACCCTGAGACGCATGAAAAGAATAAAAGGTTTTTGAAAAACTACTTCCATCTTTAGAAGTAGAAATATCGATACCTGCAGTATAAAGATAATAAACACCATCCTCATAGTAAACATCAGGAACCGCACCATCTGTATAAGCAACTCCTTCTTCAGTAAAATTCAACCCATCTATAGAAACAGCAGATATAACCCGATTACCTGAAACATCACCCACATACAACCTCCAAGTATCACCTACCTTAACAACGTCAGGATCATAAATACCTGCTTTTGAAAAACGAACACCGTTTTCTTGAACAAAGTTAACTCCATCAGATGAAACCGCCGAATAAATCTTATTTTCTTTTCCTGGATACGCTGATCTTCTTTCTTCGTTTATATCAAAATAATACAACCTTATCCTACCGTCATCCAAGAGGAAAGGCGCAGGGTCAACAGGGACTTTATCACCAATTCCCTTAAAAACCACATATTCCTTATCAGACCAAGTAGTACCATTATCACTTGAACGTACCAAACCTATACGCTCTGGTACACCATCAACTGAAACGTCAACAAAATACACATAAATCACACCATCTTTATACACAGCACCAGGTACTGACGCATGCTCCGCTAAAACCCTCCCAGAATCAGTCCAATTAAAAAGATCAATACTAGTAGCAAAAGAAACCTTATCATTATAAGGCCCCTCATCCATTGTAGACCAATTATAATCCTTAGAAGATTTATTTCCACTATCCTGATTTAAACACCCACCCAAAAACAGAGTAAACAATACAAAAAATAGTATACCAATATAAAAAAACTTTTTCAAACTCCACAACACCTCCGATAAACAAAAAAAAATTTATCACAAGTTTATTTATAAAAGATTCTATCCAATTTAAAAAACCTTATCAACCAACACCCTCCTCTCACTATTTATCATTTATTTCATCAGCATATTTTAAGTATAAAGAGTTACATTACCCAAAAAAAACTGGATAATAAAATTTTAAATCTAAAATTAACGTGATTCATATGGCAAAAGCAAGAGCAAGAGCAGCTGCAAGAAAAATAAAAGATAAATGGCGAGCGAAAAAATGGTACAACATAATCGCTCCTCCCGCGTTTGATAGTGTCACAATAGCAGATACACTGTCTGATAAACCTGAAAACTTGATAAACAGAGTCACAGGTGTATCTCTACAAGATTTAACCAACGATTTTAGAAAATCACACATAACACTATATTTCAAAATCAACAAAGTAGAAGATACAAACGCATATACACAATTCATAGGTCATACACTCACATCTGACTATATCAGACGAATGATAAGAAGACGAAGATCAAAAATCGATGGAGTCTACGACGTACAAACACGCGATGGAGCACTGTTAAGAGTGAAACCCTTCGCCACTACAGAAAAACGTATACA
>QMTJ01000093.1 GCA_003651045.1 Thermoplasmata archaeon
AGGAGGATGTTTGAAAAACATCCGGGTTTCTGTAAATGCTATCCATATGATGTTTTTCTGGATTGATTAAGGTACATCCATGTATTCACTGGTTTAACAGATTTGGAAGAATCCAGCAGCTATTTTCAGGATCAGCAATTACCTGAATTAATCTAATCTGCCAAGGAAGCGAAGGTAAAAAATAGGGATTATAAGTGCAAAGTAGTAGGGGTTGACATAACTAGGTTATGCATCGATAAAGCAAAGAAGGCAGTGGAAAAAGCTAAATTGGGAGATAGAGTCGAGTTTAAGGTAGCTGATATATACAATCTTCCTTTTAAAAATGAAACCTTTGATATAGTTATCATCGAAAATGTATTTTCCTTCTTGGAAAATAAAGATAAAGCCCTTAAAGAACTTATTAGAATTACAAAACACGGAAGATATATAGGGGGTAATGTTTGTTTCCGTTCTAAAAAACTTACATCTACAGAAGAAAAGGAATTAGAAAAGATTTCTAAGGAAATATACAAATCTAATGTGTTTCCGGTTACACTAGATGAGTTTAAAAAATTGATTGAAAACCAAGGTTTAAAAGAGATAAAATTTTTAAATCCTAAAATTACGTTTATAGATAAATTAATTGATTTTAAAGAAGATTTTTCAATGTTAAAAATATTATTTAGACTCATATACCTATCAATTTTAGATAAAAACATTAGGAGGAGGGTTTTAGCTCTCAACAAAAATTATAAAAAAATTGAGAGAGGTTCTTCTGTTGGATTTCGAATTTTTGTTTGTAGAAAATTATAGTTTTTTTGGGAGCTATACTATTAAACTAAATGTAATGTCAACTAAAGATTGGTAACACCTTTTCTGAGGAGGAAAAAATGATGTTTCTCTTGGGTATATAAAGGGTTCATTATCATTCATTGGCGAATTATATTTTGACAAACGATGTTACTGATAAGGGTTGATTCACAACACCAAAAAAATATATATGAGAATAGATATTAATACTAATATTAAATAATTTGGAGAAGAATGATATGCCTAAAAGATTTACTCAAATAATGTTTATTTGTTTTGTAGTGGCCATTTTATTTTCATCTTCTCTAGTTTTTTTTACCGAGCATAAACAACTTACTGATGGATCAAATGATAAAACCATTCCTACAGTAGAATCTACTTATGCAAAATGGACGTTAATGGTTTATTTAGCTCTTGATAACCATCGATGTACAGAGTTAGATAGAGATGTTAATATTTTTACTGACATCGGATCTAATGATGAATTTAACGTCGTTGTTTTAGCAGATGGCAAACAAATGGATGATACTATAAGATATCATGCTACCGAAGATAATTCTGACTCTGTTTTTTGGTATCAACCTGAGTCTAATACAGGAAGTCCAGATGTTTTTAAAAAGTTTCTAGATTTAACAATTAGTGAGTACCCTGCAGAGCATTATGGGTTATTTATAGTATCGGATTGGGGTAGTGGTTGGCAAGGAGTTTGTCATGATGCAACTTCTAATTCATTAATGTCAATACCTGCGTTTGGTGATGTATTAAAAGAGGTAACTAACAATGGTGCAAATAAATTAGATTTAATTGGTTTTGATATGTGTATTACAGATATGATAGAGGTAGCCTATGAAATAGCACCTTATGTAAAATACATGGTTGCAAAAGAGGAACATGGGTTGGATGTTTCTGACAAAGGCCCAGAACATGTATGGCAATATAGAACATTTATTCAAAATCTGAAAGAGGATATAAATATGACACCAGAAGAATTTGCTAATAGTATTGTTTATTATTATAAACCATGTAATTTTACTTTACCTTTGTTCTATCTGCAGATTTTAAAAGGAAAAAACCTTATGTTTTCTAAATTATCAGCCTATATTACTCCTTTGTGGAATACATTTACGCCCTCTATTCTGCATACACCAACTATTCATACCACTCTTTTTGCAATCAATCTCAGCAAAATATATAATATTACAGATGCGGTTGACAGATTGGCTAAAGAATTATTATCAATTAATGACATGAAGACCAGATTTGCCATCCATAAAGCAAGAAAGGGAGTGAGAACATATGGAAATGCATATCCAAAAAATCCATATCTAGTATCTACTTATTTAACATGGCCGACAAAGCTACGAGCTTTCGATAGTTACATTGATTTATATGATTTCGCGGATCGACTTTGGGGTATAACACAAAATCAAGACATAAAAAACCTCTGTGAAACAGTAAAGACTGAAATAAATAAAGTAGTAATAGCTAAAAAAACTGTACAAGGCGACAAATCATATGGATTAAGTATCTATTTTCCTAAAAATAAGAGATTATACAACAAATACATATGGGGAGGAGAAATACCCTACCCATACGAAGAATTACAGTTTTCAAAAGATACCCACTGGGATGAATTTTTACAAAAGTTTTTGTAGTTAAGCCTTCTACTTAACACTTCTTTCAAAATATCCAAGATAAAAAAAACTGTCAACTCATTTTTAATGAAATAGAGAGTATATCCTCTATAATTCCACTCCAAAAATTTTCATCAATATAAACTTTTTTTGTAATTTCTCTTGCACTTGTTTTTCTTAAGAGATTATTTTATCATATGGATCTGGTACTCTACTCTAGGTTTTCATAGATTTGTCTCAATGAAATAAGTGGGTTATTATAATCATCTGTCTTTTCTTTGTTCATTTCTTCCCCCAGTATCTTTTTTAGTTCTTCTTCTTTTTCATAGTTTATTACTTTAAATAAACTAAGAGCTTTTCTGTAATATGATTGCGCTGTATTTATTTTATCACTTAATATGTATAATCGTCCTAGATTCCAGTATGTTAAGATTTGATCCCGATAAAGCATCAAAGATTTTTTAAAATACATAATTGCGTTGTCATATTTTTCTAGGTTAAATGCTTTTACACCTTTCTGAAATAAACGATTTGCTTTTAGCATCAATAGTTTCTCTGAAAGAATGTTGTGTTCATATTTGAAATCATCATCGTATTCATTTTCATATGAATCTTTGAACATGTTATCTTCTATAAAACTGGTAGTCAATAATTTTTTTATAATGCCTTTACCATAGTTGTATACAACATCAAAAAGTTTTTCTTGTTCTCCAACGAATCCATTTGTCTCTACTAATTTTTTTACTAGCATATTAAGAAAATTTGTTTCATCCAGCTTTTTCAGGATTTTAATGTATTTCTCCCCGATATCATAAGGAAGCCTCTGCTGATCCATTAGAATTTCAATAAATATGCGTGTAATCCTTGGACTTTTGGTTCCTCCTTCTATTATTATTTTTTCAAAAATTTTGTTATCTTGCTTTCCATTTAAGGAACGTAGTTCACTTATGAAAAACTCTATAAGTCGTTCTTGTTCTAAAGCTGTTAGTTGATCATCTAAATCTACCTCTTTATTCTTAAGTAATTTTTTTCTTAGTTTTGTAATAAGTTGAAGAAAACTTTGTTCCTGTGGTTTCTTACAATCCACTCTCAATATAGGTTCATACTCATCGAATTCAAAATAGGATTTCTCGACGTTGATGAAACCAATTTTTTCAAGTTCTTCTTCCAGTAAATCATCTGGAAAACAAAACCTATGCTGCATACCTGGTATATCAACTCCATAGATCCATGGTAATATGTTTTTCCGATCTTCTCTTTCTCCTTTTAGATATATTTCAAAAGATTTACGTATATCTGGTGTTTCAATGATGAGTTTTCCACCAGGTTTAAGCACCCGTAGACACTCACTAAGAACATAGAGACTCCGTGCTATACCAAAATGTTCAATAACCTGTGACATTAGAATTTCTTCAACAGAGTTATCCTCTATTTTTAGATCTGTAGCAGACATTATTTCATCTGCTATAGTATCATCAAATGCATCAACATTTAGATACCCTTTTTTATAGTCACCCCCGCATCCTAAGTTGAGTTTCATAATTTTTTTCCTCAAATCCTTATTTTTTTTCTTCTTTTGTTTTTTTAATCTCCTCAGAGAACATCCTTGCTAAGGTAGCACCGCAACCTCGATCCTGAACCCCACTCATCCTAGACACGTCTCCTACTATAACAGGACCAGGTCGGTTACATACTGGGCAGTGTTCCAAAATTTTCACTCTGTCGCCAGTCATGATGAAACCAGGGTAACTATTAGCTAAAGGATCAAGAAAAGCAAAACGACCGTATTCATCAAAACCAATGGGTTCAGAGTTTTCATCAAGAACCATAGGATAAAGTATCGAATGAGGAATATGTTTATAATGCCCCTCGCAACTCACATTTAAAGCATTACATTCAACCATACCATAAATATCTCTACAATTATCCTGGGGTATACCCAGATATTTTTCGATTCTCCCACGGAGTTCCTCACTAGGTATCTCCATACCGCTAAAAGTTTTCCATCCACCAGCTGTTACAACAAAACCTTTTCCTATATCAAATTTTAACCCTTTTTCTTCAATTTTTGATAGCAAAAACTCTATAAAAAATGGTGTACCACCTATACCAACAAGTTCATCTTTTTTTTCAATTTCATCTAATAACTCTATAAAATGTTCCATAATCTTGTTTTCCTCATACGCTAAAAAAGGACGAAGAATACTTGATTTAAGCCTACCACTTAAACCCGTGGTAGTACCCATTAAAATCTTTATAGCCTCAGTAGTTAACTCTTGTTGAATCCCAAAATGAACATTGTTTTCATTAAAAAGATCCAACAACATCAACGTCAACCTACCAATGTACAAATGTGTTTTCCGTGGATTTGGACCAAGCCATAATATTTTATATTTTGAACCCTGGTAAAAATCATAAGATGAAAATTCAAAAATCCTTGAACACACATACATCTGCCTACCCCATGTAGTTTTATCCCTTGGTACAAAAGAAAATTTACCACTAGTACCACTACTGAAAACCAAGGTTATATCGTTTTTTTGTAACGAATCTATTACTCTATCAAAAAAACCTTTACCTGTTTTTACATGTAAATCTGGAAAATCACCTACATAGATTTTTTTAAGCCAGTTGATAAAATCAGAACCCGGCTCAGGGTAATCTTTAAACAATATATCAGAAATCAAAGGGATTTTTTTAAAATCATCCTCAGTCTTGATATCATCTGGTTTCACATCCAACTCTTTACAAAACCTATGGTAAAAAAGAC
>QMTJ01000094.1 GCA_003651045.1 Thermoplasmata archaeon
GATGGTTTACGGCAGGTTGTAACTGCTTGTGCAGAAGGTGCAGTAGCAGCTCTCACAGCTACAGAAGTACTTGGTAAAAAATATCCATATTAACTCTCGTGAGTATAAACCTTTTTTTCATAATTTTAAAATATTAAAGAATACTATTGGATTAAACTCTTATAAACTACAAAAGGAAATAATAGGTTATTAAATATGAACTATGAAAATAGTTTTTTTCACATATTGAAACAGGTACCTTATATTGATCAAGAAGAAAAATTCTACTGTCATCATGCATGTCTATCTATGATGTTTCAATATTATGCTACTGATGCTCCCCTTTATGAAGTTTTATATCACTCTGGTATAGGTTTCTCACTTGCAGGGCAACCAAGATATACTATTTTTTCAAATTTAAAAAAACCAATTTTTTATAATTGCTGGAGTGGTTATTCACTCTCTCTTGGATATAAAGACATAGAGTTTTTAGCACGGCTTTATGGATTAGAAATCCTTGATTTTTCTTATAAAAAATGGTATGTTAACAAACGTTTTTATTGGAATCAGTACTACAACAAAATAAAAAAATATATAAAAAAGAAAATCCCAGTATATACAGTTGTTGACCCACTTGTTTTACCCTATTTCCAAAAAATATGGAGTCTACCCAAGCTTGGGCACTTAGCACATACAATAGTTATAACCGGTATTGATGAAGATAGAAAACTTGTATTTTTTCATGACCCAATTACTTCCATTTATACTTCAAAAAATGATGGTATCCATACAAAAGTAGACGTCGTTACTTTTAGAGAAGCAGTAAGTAGAGCAAATTTTTGGGTTGTACCGATTCCTCAAAAGTTTTTGATTCTAACTTTTAAAAAGAAACAAAAGCCATTGGAAAAAAAAGAAGCTTATAAAAGATCCTATAAAAGAAACATAGAAAGAATGAAAGGAGCTGCCGGTTTCTACGATTCAACTTATTATCATAAAATGTTCAAAGCATTTGGAATAAACGCCCTTAAAGCTCTCAAATCTCATATTTCAAATTCTAAAAGATTTGCTTACAAAAATCTTTACAAAATTAAATACGGATTTATAAAATGTATAAATCCTTTTTATTTTCATCCTTTCAAAATGATTACGTATTCATTTCAGACTATTTCTTTAGAAAAAAAACATATGTCAGATTTTATAAACGAAAATAAAGATAAGATAGAAAGTGTGTTCCCTGATACAGTTTTGCTGAAAGAAGAAGCAGATTATTGGTTAAACCTTGCTGATTTATTTATGATGGTAGAAAAACATATAAAAAATAAAGAAAAAATAGATATAGGCTCAATTAGAAAAGATATGATTGATTTGATTGATAAAATAATAAACTGTGAAGAGAAAATAATAAAAGAAACACAAAAGTAAAATAAATTAAATAAAAAATATAAAATATGGTGTATGTTTAATGTATTTTTTTCTAAACCCGGTCTTCATAAGTCGCATTATCAAAGGTTATGTTACAGAGATAGACAGAATGTGGAGGCTGAATTATGAACAGATAAAAAAATACCAGAACAGGGCTTTTAGAAAAACTGTAAAGAATGCTTTTCATACTAAATTATATAAAGAAAAATACAAGCAAGCAGGTGTAAAACCTGATGATATCAAAACTGTACATGATATTTCTAAACTCCCATTCGTTTCAAAAGAAGACATTAGAAAGTATAGCCCTGATGGATTGGTTTCATCAAACTTTGACAAAACCAGGGCAATAATAAATTATACTTCTGGTACTACTGGAAAACCTCTCTCTATTTATTTTGATCTATACACAATATACAAATCAGTACTTGGATTAATCCGGGTGCTCAAAGAACATAATGTGAAATGGAATAAAACAAAAATAGTAATTATCCCAGATTATTCAGAAAACACTATAGAAACTGAATACTTCCGTGGAGGTATAATGCCGCATATAAAACCTTTTTTCAAACTAAATAATATAAAAGATTTTCATACATATGATGATCCGAAAAGAGTATTACAAGAGATTGATAAATTTCAACCAGAGTTTTTAGGAGGTTATCCAGGTATGTTGAGACAATTGGCAATTCTTAAAAAAAATGGTTATGGAAAAAACGTGAATCCAAGAGTAATTGTTTCAACAGGGGGAATCCTTGGTAAATTCACCAAGGAATATATTAAAGAGGCATTCAGTACTGAGGTATATGATTTTTATGGAGCAACAGAGACAGGACCGATAGCCTTTGAATGCAGAAATAAAAAATACCATATATTTTCAGATTTTAACTACATAGAGGTATTAGATGATAAAAATCAACCTGTTTCATCAGATAAACTAGGACATATAGTGACAACAAGATTATATGGAAAAGCAACACCAATAATTAGATACACAGGTTTAGATGACATAGTTAAACTCTCAGATGAAAAATGCAATTGTGGTTTATCTGGAGAGTTACTTGAAAAAATATATGGTCGAGAAAACAAATCAATAGTTCTCCCTGATGGAAAAATAATTCTTCCTTCAACATTGTGGGATTTCCTAGGGGAAATAGTCTACAAAAACGATGTTAAATATGTTGAACGTGTTCAAGTAATACAAAAAACACTCAGAAAGATAGAAATCTTAATCAAAATCAAAAAGAATCAAAAAGAAACTATCCCCATCGTTGATAGGTTATTCACTGTAATAAAAAATGAATTCGAAAAAACATTTAATACTGATATAGAAGTACAAGTAAAAGAGAAAGAGAAATTCAAACCACATGATCCTCCAGTCATATCAGAAATAGATGTAAAAAAAATTGAAAACAAAATTTACATCTGAAAAAAACATTTTTATTTTTTAAGCATGTCAAAATATTTCTTATTGTTAATGCACCCAGGGTCAGGAGCAAAAAAATCTTGAAAATATCCATATGCTCTCGCTCTACATCCACCGCAGTGATAAACGTATTCACAGTTTGAGCACTCTGGTTTAAGAAGCTTTCTATTTCTTAAATTTTTAAAAAGTTGATTGTTTTTCCATATATCCTCTATATCGTCTTCAAGTATATTCCCAACTTTTTCAGTTATATACGAACAAGGTACTATATCACCGTTTGGCATGATCCTAATAAAAAGTCTTCCGCAATTACATCCACCGATATATTCTAATAAAAATTTTTTTTCTTTTGTTCTAAGGACAACAAAAGATGAAGGCAATATCTCTGAAGATGAACTACTCTGTAAAGCGACCCTTGATATCTGAGGTGCAGTCGAATAGATAGTAATACTTGTCTCTTGCATTTTTTTATATAAAAATTTTAAAACTTCTTCTCTTTCATCTGGTGTTAAATCAATATCAACTATTTCTTTTCCTCTACCTACTGGTATAAAATTCGATGCTGTAAAAGAGTCTACACCTAGTTTTTCACATAGATCTATGATTTCAGGTATTTCTTTATAATTTTTTTTGGTAACTGTTGTTGAAATAATAACATAAAAACCACCGGTTTCTACAACATTTTTTATACCCTGTAATGTTTTGTTAAATGCTCCTTTCATATTTCGAAAATCATCATGTTTTTCATGATATATACTATCAAGGCTTATCCTAATATATTTAACACCGTTTTCTTTCATTTTCCTCGCTATATCCTTTGTAATAAGTGTCCCATTTGTAGCAATTGCAACATATATACCTTTATCATTTGTATATTTAATAAGCCTGAAAATATCTGGTCTTGTTAGTGGTTCTCCACCAGAAAACTCAATACAAGGAACATTAAATTTTTCTAATATATCAATAACTTTTATAGCTTCTTCAGTAGATAATTCATTTTTTCTATTATTTTTTTTTGCATTCGCAGAACAATGTATACAATTTAGATTGCAATTATGTGTGACTTCCCAGACCAAATGCAAAGGCGCACTGGGGACAAAAGGTTTAACCAATCCAAAATCCGCGATACCTTTTACATAGGCTAATAAAAACTTTCTTCTAAAATCTTGTTTTTTCAATAAATTTTTTAGTTTTTCTTTTTTCATTCCAAAAAAACTTGCACCAATATTCAAACCGGGAGAAACCATAATTTTTGCTATATAACATTTTAAACATGTCTTTTTTTGCATCCCAGAATATAGTAGAAGAGCATTTTCAAATCTATTTTGTCTATCTATGGGACAATACCTAGTTAAAAATTTTAGGGCATATCTAACAACTTTTGTATTTACCAGTTTTTCAATTATCTCTACAGATAACATCTTTGATTCCATCTTTTAAAATAACATTTTTTCATTCATAGTTCGATACTGATACTATCAAGATAAGAATGTTTTTATAGACTTTTCTCTTCCTATTGAATAAAATGGTTTTTCTACTTATTTTGACACGTCCCATGATTCTTACAAAAAAAATTAAAAATAAATGTTTTAAGTATTTTTTGTTAGTCAACTTCTAGTATAATACTCCCTGGACATCCCATGTTAAAAATCTTTTATACTGATGGCTCCATATAACTCTCCTTGTTTATATAAATTTAAAGGTTCATTATTTTTCTTCGTTTTTATTTTCTTCATACTATATAACATTTTATATCATTTATATATACTTTTTGCTATGTTATTGTTATTTTATTTACAAAAAAAAGAAAAAATGTGATAAATATAACAAAGTGTATTAAATACAATATTTTTCTATTTATAATTAAATGTTACTGATTGATATATTTTGGTTTAAATTACGTTAATGTTTTACAATCCATTTTTGAAAGAAACACAGCTACATACTATTTTAAAATTTTATTTTTATTAAACTACAACCGATGACATTATAAAACACAAACTCTTGGTTTTTAATTCAATATTTTTATTTTGTCTAAATTTCTATTTTTTAGTAATTCTACTAGAAAATCTGCATTTTTTTTAACACTATCGGTCATTTTTCCAGACATAGATTTAGGTTGAATACCAATAAAAACAATATCTTCAACATATTGTTTAAGATAATTTATCAAAAGAGAGACAGGGATGCCATGTGTACTAATATGCATAACACCGATTCGTTCTCTAGGGACAACCCGTATTTCACCAGGTTCTAGATTCATTTCCACAGCGTCAACAATTACAAGAGTCCTTGGTTTCAAACGTTTCACATCGGCAGTATAGTTCTCTGGAATAACGCCGCAGTCAATAACCTTAAAA
>QMTJ01000095.1 GCA_003651045.1 Thermoplasmata archaeon
AAGGTTATACATACATATTTAGATTTCGATTGGATTGGTAGAATGAAGGTTGTTTTAAACCGTGCATTATTGTTAAAAAAAGGAAGAAAAACATTTTTCAAAAAATGGAAAAATTGAAGGTTGTCAAATCGCCTTAGAACTTTTGCAAAACCGTTTATTCGCGCATCATCATTATAAATTCTTCTTGATTTTCCTTTATCATCAGGCATTACAATTCTCATATGCACAGTACCACCAGAAAAACAGTACGAAGTTACAGGAAGTGTTGATACTGTTTTTGTTTCTCCACTTTCTTTTCCTGTTCCTGTTACTGTGATAACACATTTATGAGGTGCTCTATCTCCAAATTCATTGTACATTGGTGAAGAATTCACAGTGAAAGTATGCCATTTGCTATCATATATGTATTCTGTTTTATCTCTGCAAGTTACAGTAACCGGTGTCTGATATTTCGCAATATTATCAATTTTTACCTCTACAGCAATTGGTTCCTCCCATGGAAAAAGCGGATCTGCATTTCTCCAGTCAAGCCAATCATTATACGTGTCTCTCAAGGCCTCTGCCGTCTGTATTATTTTATCACCCCAAATAAACGCTGCCTCCACGATATTCAAAATCGCATTAATTGCATCATCTGCTCCATCAATCCTTGTTTGCCAGACAGATGCATTCCATTCACAACTGGAATGAATACAACGCACAACATAAGAACAACAGGCACCCGTACTAGACATTTCTTTCTTTTTTTCATTTTTCTATCCAAAACGATAAAAAAATTACCACTTCCTTAATTAATCTTATGTTATAGGTATAACATTTTTTGTATAATTTTTTGTAAAAATATATGTTGTTATTATTTTAAATAATTTTTTATTTTTATAACATAATATTTTGGTAGAGGTTATCTTGTTAACATTTTGTTATAAACATTGTTTTTGTGTATGTAAAGTCAAATGATGTGGGTGATACTCTCGATTAAGATAACACTACTATAGGCAGTGGTAATAATTTATACATATACAACGTTAAGGTTACATTCTCTTCTTAGAAAAAATTTTACTGATCTCACTTAACGTTACATAAAAAATTATTATCAAAACATGGTTTTTTTCATTCTTTAGCTAAAAGTTTTTTTTCTCCATACTTAGCATAACAATCAGAGCAAAAACGACGAGCAATAAGTGAATGAAGATGTTGATCGACTCCTTCCTCAAGATGATAAACTTCCCCAACAAGGATTTGTTTACCGCAGTTAGTACAAACCATAGGGATCTTAGCTACTTTTTTAACAAGACGTGTTTGGATGCCCATATACTCTATCTACCCCCTCATCTCAATTTATGAATAAGTTTAAAATACTTTTGTTTATAGTTTAAATTATTCTTGATCTTGATATCCTTAATAGAGCTATTCTAATAAGGATAATAATAGACAGGTATTAACTTTAAGTATAAGAAACATTATTCCCAAAAAGTTAACTAATAGCGTATTCGTCATCTATCCGCTATTTATTTAATAGCGGGGTGGGGTAGCCAGGAAATCCCGACGGGCCCATAACCCGTAGATCAGTGGTTCAAATCCACTCCCCGCTACTATCCCTCTTGATTCTGCGGAACAAAATTTTTTATTCATTAATAAGTTTGAAAGGTAACAAAATGGTTACACTGGCAACTACTGTATCTATCTAAAAATATTTTAAACCTAAACTTAGTAGTTCAACACCTTTACCTTTTTCTATTCTACCAACGGTTTTAACCTCTGATGTAGAAAATTTTTTCAGAATCTTCATAGCATCTTCAGCATCTTTATCTGAAACAACAACAGCAAGACCCATACCCATGTTAAATGTTTGATACATTTCTTTATCATCAACGTTACCTTGTTTCTGAAGAAAACTAAAGATAGGTTGAGGTTTAAAAGGGTTATCTATCACAAATTTTACGTTTTTATTCAACCGAAGTAGATTCCTTAATCCACCACCAGTTATATGAGCAATACCATGTACTTTTATCTTTTTCAAAAGAGCTATTATTTCTTTCACATATATACAGGTAGGTGTGAGTAGAACCTCACCTATTGTTTTACCAGGGTATTCATCATCTGGAAAAACATCTGTATAATTTAACCCAGTTTTTTCCACTATTTTCCTTGCAAGTGTGTAACCATTAGAATGAAGACCACTGCTACTTAAACCAATGATTACATCACCAGGGTTTATGTTTTCACCTAGGATTATCTCTTCTTTTTTTACATATGCTAAACAAGTACCTGCCAAATCAAAACCATTAATGATTTCAGGTAATGAAGCAGTTTCTCCACCTATGATAGAAATATTTGATAACTCTGCACCCTTTGCTAATCCTTTTCCAATCTCTCTTGTAACTTCTGGTTTTGGATCAGCTATTGCAAGGTAGTCAACAAATGCTAGTGGTTCAGCTCCTACGCATATAGCATCGTTTACATTCATAGCTATACAGTCAATACCAATTGTATCCCATTTTTTCATCTCATTAGCTATGAGTACTTTACTACCAACACCATCTGTGCATAACACGAGAGCATACTCGCCAAATTCTATCATCCCAGCGTAATGTCCACCTAAGGGTTTTCCAAAATCTTTTCTATGAAATTTAACAGTTGACAGTAATTTTTTTATTGCTTTTTCTTCTTTGAAAATATCTACTCCGGTATTAGCATATGTCATTTTTTTCAAAGAGTTTCCCCCATTGGTATCTATTTTTAGAAACGTTATTGTTGTGATAAACTTTTTGAAAATGAAAAAAAACTGTTTTCAAAGAAAAAAGTAAAATTAGGGTAAGATATGTTAAATAAATATTTTAAATAATAAAAAAGAGAAATAGTTAATGTATGACCAAGTTTCTACATAAAAAATTCATCTTACCTTTATTAGCTGTAATAATTTCAGTTATGTTTATTTTCACTTTGTTTTCAGGATACCTCGGGGAGAAAGAAAGGAAAAATAATATACCTGTGGTTGAGGTGAGATACCCCAAGGATGGTGCTACTGTTTCTAAGATTGTAACGATTTCTGGTGTAGCCTCTGATCCTGATGGTGATAAAACTATAAAAAGAGTGGAAGTAAAAACAGATAGTGAATGGTTTTATGCTGATGGTACTACAAAATGGAGTTATGAATGGAATACCTATAATGTCGAAGAAGGGTACTATACTATACAGGTGCGTGCTTGGGATGGAGCTGACTACTCTAAGGTTAAAAAAATAAAAGTTAGAGTTTTTAAACCAGAAGTTGTTCAATCTGATGCTCATAAATGGGCGGTTTTTATTATCTCTGCTAATTTTCCAGAGGATAATGAGAGTAAACTAGGTAATGGTGGTCTTTATCTCGCTGAAGAAATGTCTACTTATTTCATTGAAAACTATGGTTTCCCTACATCTAATGTTTATATATTATTTGATGATGGATGGATAAGATCGGACAACGGTTTTGGTGAACGCATAGAGACGCTACAGGAACGGTATCATCAGTATGATATAACTTATGGTGCTGCTACAAAAGAAGTTGTTGTATCATACCTTGAAAACGTTATAACCGAAGCAAATAACTTTGACAATAGTGAGGTTTTCATCTGGATAATGGGTCATGGATGGGGGGATACTAGTAACCCATGGACTGGGGGTAAACTGTTAGAGAGAAGCGGTGTTTTCTTATGGAATAAAGAAATCCTTGAAGATAAAGAACTAGGGGTTATATTGTCTAATCTTCAGTCGAAGAAAACATGTATTATCGTAGATGCTTGTTTCAGCGGTGGATTCGCTGATAAAACAATCTATAACTTCCCAACGTTTTTCCTTCTAAGATCTAAAATACCTAAACCAGGTAGAGTAGTAATCACAGGCGCTAGTAAATTTAGAGTGGGATATGCTAGTACTACAGAAGGATCCTTGTTTTCCATTTTATGGTTTAAAGGTCTTACCACAGGAGAAGCAGATGGATATAGACCAGGTTTATTAGAAACAGGTAGACCTACAAGGTTTAAAATTTTTAAAGATGGAAAAGTCTCAGTTGAAGAAGCATTCTACTATGCGCGTTACATGTTAAAAGAAGATGAAAATCTTAAAGAATATAGTAAAATGGAACCGCAAATTAATGATCAATACCCGAATAAAGGAATATTACGTAGTCTTAGAGGTTTAATGCTCGGATAACCCAAAAAATTTTTTTTGTTACTACATTTTTTAGCGGAATATTTTATAAACAACCTATAGATTTACTCTATAAGATTTAAAAAAAAAGTAAATCTGATTAGATCAATTTTAATAGGAGAGAAAAAAAATAGAGAGGGGATTAAAAGAAAATGACTCAAGTTCATAGAGATGGCTTACTATTTAAATGGGTTACCAAAGATTATGAAATCGTCGTAGGTTTTAAAAGAGTAGGGCATGGTCGATGTAAGATATGCGGTAAACGTATACCTGTGAATAGTAATATATGTGATGAATGTTTCGAAAAAGAGAAAAAGATTAGTAAAAAATAAAAAAAAAGAAAAAAGATAGTTTTTTTGTAAAGTTTAACTCTTTAATTTTTTTTACTTAGTTTTTTTTACTTTTTTTTTGGAATAAAACTAAAGGTTTTTTTACAATTTAAAAAAAACCAGGTAAACCATCTTGTTACCAGGATAGGTAGTTTTCTATTTTTTCTTACAGTTTTTTGATGTTAACTGCTTTTATTCCTTTTTCTGTGTTTTCTGTTTCGTATTCTACATTGTCTCCTTCTCTAAGGGAGACTCCAGGGGGTATGGCTGTTCTGTGTACAAAGATATCTTTTCCATCTTCACCTTCTATAAAGCCATATCCTTTTCTCATATTATACCATTTTACTTTTCCGTTCATTTTTTTCCTCCTTTACTTTTTGGAGTTTTTTTATTTCTTTTTTTTTTGCAAAACAAAATTTTAAAAAAAAACAAAAAAAGTTTCAAATAATCCGGAGGTTCTTTTTATCCGAAAAAATTTGAGACTTTAAATGTTTTTTTTCTTTTTATTTTGCAATTTTTTTTATATGCATCCTCCTATGGTTTAAATACGTTTCTGTTATGGTTTTATTTTGTTTTTTTTCAATGAGGGTTTTAGTATGGAGGAGGTTTTTTTATAAATCTAAAAAACTTTGAAATGATATGATAGTGTTTTTTATGAGAAAATAAGG
>QMTJ01000096.1 GCA_003651045.1 Thermoplasmata archaeon
TACGCAAACTGATTTTTTGTTTGATAAAATGAAAGGACTTGAAAGATGGATATGGATCAACAATGAAAACGTAACACCATACTATAAAGATTTAAAAGAAGGAAGTAAAATTAGAGCATACCTTGAGAATTCTGTAACAGTAGATTTAAACGTTGCAAATGACACAATTGGTTTAACACACGAGGTATTCAATAAATATCAGTACTATCTCAGTAGAGAACTAGAAGAGGAAAACCTGTATCATTTTAAAAATGCTACAGGATATATAATGCAGGCTATAAACGAGTTGGACAACTCAGATGACTCCTTTGGATATATTTACTATCTCAACAAGGCAAACGATGAATTTAACCAGATTAATATCTAAAAAAAACAAAATGATGACGGATGAATAAAAAATCCAAAGGACAAATAACAGGTTTCCTAAAGATTTCTATAATAGTTTTCATAGTTTTTTCATTAGGTTTTTTCCCAGTAGTATTATTTGGTAGAATTATCCTAATTTTTATCCAGTTTAACCAGCTGTGGCATTTTTTCCTGTTACCTTTTTTAATCTACATTGGAATAATTATCACAGTTTACTACCAGCTCATAATATCTGGACTAGTGATACATCTATTTAATATCAAATACAAACCTGGCGTGTATGAGTATAGTTTCAGAGATAAAAACAGTATGAAATGGATCATTATATGTTCACTGTATACACCCATGCGTAAAATCCTTGAAATCTTCCCTATTGGTGAGATGAAAAATAGGTACTATAGGTTACTTGGTATGAAAACCGGTGAAAACACGCTTATAGGTGGAACAATAATGGATCCCTGTCTCACAGAAATCGGAAGCAACTGCACTATAGGCTTGTATTCTGTAATTTATTGTCATATACATGATTACGAGAAAGGAACTATATCTATGGACCCGGTTAAAATTGGTAACAACGTAGTAATAGGTGCAGGCGCCTATATTATGCCAGGTGTAGTTGTCGAGGATAATGTAAAAATTGCTGCTGGAGCTGTTGTAACAAAGAGTCAAATTCTAAAGAAAGGAAAAACATATGCTGGTATACCCGCTAGAGAGATAAAAGCAAAGAAAAAAATAAGGTGATTCATCCTATTTTTTTATAAACACGTGTTTAATTCTATGTTTTTGATTTATGAAAAATATTCTAAGGAAAAAACTAATAAATGTTAGAAAAAAACTCTCTTGGGAAGAGGTACTGATAAAAAGTAGAAAAATAGAACATAAACTTTTTTCTCTTAAAGAATTCAAAAACTCATCTACGATCTTGTTTTATGTTTCTTATAATAATGAGGTGTATACTCACGATATGATCAAGAAATGTATAGCAAGCGATAAAAACGTGGTTGCACCCGTTGTTGACAAGAATAATAATTGTTTAATTTTATCAAGACTGAGAAGATGGGAAGACTTGGTTGTCGGCACTTATGGTATATTAGAACCAAGAAAAGAAAAAATAGATGAAGTATCAGTTGATGATATTGATTTGATTATTGTACCAGGTGTAGGTTTTGATGAAAAAGGCTATAGGGTTGGTCATGGAATGGGCTATTACGATAGGTTATTAAAACTGTCGAAGGTGTTACATATTGGACTAGCGTTTGAGTTTCAGATCATTAAAAGTATCCCTCATGACCCATATGACGTACCTGTTGATATAATTGTTACTGAGGAAAAAGTTATATACTGTTAAGTTAAAAAAAAGAAAAAAGGTTGGTTTATGTAACGATTTCCTTTAGTTTGTCAGTTTTTATTGCTTTTTTTATCTCCATAGCGATTCGTTCACCATAGCTAATGGATTCACCATAAAGGTAACCTGTGTGTGGTGTGAAACGAGTAAGAGGACTACCAGGTATACGCATTGATACATCAAAAACCACCATTTCTTCCTTTCCACGATCTGCAGCGATAGCTCCTTGGAGTGCGAAAGGACCAATAATACCTGGTGGGTACTCCTTTTGCGTGGTTTTAACAAATCTTTCACCTAAGTCAAAGATTTTCTCGATAATGCTTTCTTTTGTAGTCGCAGCTATATGGCCTGTCTCTATCATTTTAGGTTTCAAATATTTAAGTACTTCTAATTGTTCATTAGCTGGTAAACGTATAAGCCCATCTAAGTTAGTCTGACGACGTGTATCAGTACCCATGATCTCCAGCTCATCATCAATAACCGAGTAAAAATAGTTGAAATTAACCGGTGCACCTACTATGTATTCTTCGATAACGCTTTTTTTAAGTGCATCTATGGTGATTAATTTTTTCTCAAGTAACTCCTTCGATTTACTCTTATAATCTTCGTAAGAGGATGCATAGAAGAACGCTCGTTCATATCCACGGATTGCTTCATTAACCTTAACAATTACCAACCGATCGATATCCTGTGGTGACCTGAAAATACGTGGGTAACGAATACCTGCTTTCTCCAGAAGATAATACTGGTTTTTAGGTACATCACGTTCTTCAAGCTTCAGCATACCACGGGTTCCAAAAATAGGTATCATAAAGTTGTTTTCAATGTCCTTGAAATCAAAATAAACCCAGAAATAACGGTTATGAATAAAAATAGTGTTCCTATTTCTCAGTTTTTCTTGAACACTTGGTTTTGTAATATCAGAAAATTTATCAAGAACAATAGTTTCATCAACACATCCACGTCCATCGCTCCTGGTTTTATAATAACGTGTATAGGTTTTCTCACGTCCTTTTTGACAAACCGCAAGTGTATAGAAACCATGTTTTTTCGCACCGCGACATACATCCAGAGCAGAATGACCACCCAGTACACCAATAGTTACATGGTTTTTATCATATGATTCCACTAACTTTTGAATATCCTCTCTTTTTATCATAATTAGACGCCTCCCCATATAAAAGGAGTATAAATTAAACCATTTTATTTGAATTTAGGTCTTTTAGACAAATGAACAGCCAATGGAATAGGATGTTGAGGATACCCAGATGTAACCCTATTGATTAAATCATATATTTCATCAATAGTATAAACCTTACTTTCGTCACCAATTGTTTTATCTCTAAAACGCGGACTGAATACCTTGTTTTTACTTTCTTTTTCACCTACTACTATAACTATTGGCACCCATTCTTTCTCTGCATCACGGATTTTACGACTCACACTCTCCTCACGGTCATCAACATCAACTCTTATACAGATGCAGGGTGATTTTTTATTAAACTCTTCGATAAACTCTTCACATGTTTTTACAAAATCACTACTAACGGGTATAAAACGGATTTGAGTTGGAGAAAGCCATAGAGGAAACATGGGTTTCTCACCTTTTTTTATTTTCATCGCTTCTTTCTCCAGTAAAGCATATATTACTCTCTCAATTGCTCCAGAAGGACTACAATGTAGTATCAAAGGATGTTTTTGTTTCCCATCCCTGTCAGTAAACCTGATATCATATCTTTCACCGTTTTCAATATCGATCTGATCTGTACTCAACGCTGAGGCTTTATCTGACATGTCAACAAAGTTAAACTCATACTTTAAAACAAAATAAAATATCCTCTCATCCCACATTTCTAAAAGCACTGGTTTACCAAGTTTTTTAACAAGATCAAGTATGAAACCTTTATTTTCCTCATAAAAACTTCTTGTTGTTCTTAAAGCCATTTCAAAATCATCTTTAGAAATCCCTATTTTCTCTAAAACATCAAGACATAAATCATATCTAATTTTAAATTCATCCATAGCCATCTTCATATCAGCAGTAAAAGCATGAACATCAGGCATTGTAAAAGCCCTAAGTCGCCTTAAACCAGTGAGTTCACCAGATTGCTCACGTCTAAAAGAGTAACGAGTTAACTCATATATCTTGAGAGGTAAATCTTTATAGCTAATTGTGGCATCATGCGCTATTAAAAACTGCCCGAAACATGCTGCGAAACGTAAGAAAAACCTTCTTTTATCACTCTCTATCTGGTATTGTCTAGCTGGAAACCTCTGTAAATATTTCGACAACGTCGGATGATCCATATCATACATCACTGGCGTCTCTACCTCTAAACCGCCGTACTCTATCACCCGTTGAGTCACATATTCCTCAATCATTTTTTTAATAAAACGACCTTTCGGGTAAAACCTCATGTTACCTCCATCCGAGGCAGGTTCATAATCCGCAAGTTCCAACTTTTGCATAAGTTTAACATGAGGTGGTTCTTGTTTAACCTCCCGGGATTTTTCTTTTTCATAAAATGAAAACTTCCTCAGGTTTTCATACCCTTCGAAATTAAAATCATTGATATTATGTAACTCGCCATCCAGTGTTAAAATATACCAGTCAGAACTTAATTTCCTCTCTTTTTTAAGTGACTCTGTCTCCTCCCCGATAGGGATGATCTCCCTGGAAAGCTCTGACAATGGATGACCTTTACAAGAAATTTTAAAAGCTTTATACCAACCAAATGGACTACGTTTCACATTAAAGTTTTTATTCCTTAGCTCGTATTCAATTTCAACTAGTATCTCTTGTGCACTCCTTGGGTTAGCCAAGTTGGAAGAAAGATGAGCATAAGGATAAATCATAATGTTTTTAACATTTAACTGTTCAGCTGTTTTCTCGATTTCTTTAACAGCATCCTTGACAGCCTGCTGTGGTGCTTTTTCATCAATTTTTTCAACAGCTGTAAAACAAGTTAAAGCCTCTTCAAATTTATCATGTTTTATCTCTGTCTCTTCCGGGTTTTTTATAGCTTTATCTTTAACCTCATATTCGATATAGTCACTATGGATCAATAATAGTTTCATACTAAATTCAAAACCTGTAAAGTAAATAATTGTTATTAAAGATAATTGTTTCAAAAAAAAATTTAATGGGGGAGGCGGCGGAGGTGTTAAACACCGCAAATAAAAAAACTAATTTGAATCTACTTGCAATCCCATCTCTCCGCCTGAAAAAACGAATATATTAAATGATATAAGAATATTTCGGAAAAAAACAGTACTCATCCTTTCGTCATAGTGTTTCATTATATCTCCCATGTTCAAAAAAAAGAACAGAGGGGTTTTATAGGAGAAAAAAGAACTGTTTTTTTAAACATTAAAAACAGTAATAGTTTTAGATTATTCTCTTGTATGCCTCTGCATCAAGTAAACTATCAAGTTCTGATTTATCTTTTATCTCTATCTCAGCTATCCA
>QMTJ01000097.1 GCA_003651045.1 Thermoplasmata archaeon
AAGAAAAAACAAAATGTCTATGGCCGTTTTTACTTCAGGAAGTATAAAAAAAACAAGATGTATAAGGTTTTTAGTAAAACTAAATAAACCCTCTCTACCTTTTCAAGTTTTATAATAAAAAAAACCCCTGCAACTTATCAAGGGTGGTAAGGTAAAGTTATATGTATACTGAGAGTAAGATTATACGTGATCCAATCCATGGTGATATAAAACTTGAGGGTTTATTCCTTGAGTTGATAGAAACCCCTGAGATACAGCGTCTATATAATATTAAACAACTTGGTTTAGCACATCTTGTTTTCCCAGGAGCACATCATACACGACTAGAGCATTCCCTTGGGGCGTATTATATGGCTTCTCAAGCAGCTGATAAACTATATCTTGAAAAAGATGAAAAAAAACTTTTAGCCTGTGCTGCTTTGTTACATGATATAGGTCATGGTCCTTTTTCTCATACCCTTGAGTATATACTCCGTGACAGTCTCAATGTGGATCACGTGGATTTAACTGAAAAACTTATTTTTGGTGAATATACCGTTTTTGATTCACATGAGAAAGAATTCATAGATTCACCTAGTGTTTTTGAGGTACTTGACAAACATGGTATTGATAAAAAACAGGTTGCTGACGTTATACGAGGTAAAACAGATAGGAAACATTACCTTGGTCAACTTTTAAATGATTCTATTGATGTAGATCAGCTTGATTATATCAGTAGAGACGCGTATTATACTGGTGTCGCTTATGGGATGATCGATGTAGAACGTTTTTTGCAGACTCTAGTGATTTATAACAATGATTTAGCAGTTAAACGAAAAGGCGTTGGTGTTGTTGAAAATGTTTTAATGGCTAGGACTCTTATGTACTCTTCCGTTTATTTCCATAAAACCATTAGAATCGCTGAGTTGATGCTTTCAAAAGCTATTGAGTTAACAAAAGATGCTGAGCCTTTTGATTTTTTTAAAATGACAGATGCAGAGTTAATCAATGATTTAAAAACAAAAAATGGTTTCCAACATGAAATCGCTATACGGTTAAAATATAGAAAACTGTTTAAACAAGCATATACAAAATCTAAATCGGATTTAGACAAACAGGATGTAGAAATAATTAAAAAACTAGAAAATGTAAGACTTAGGAGAGAAAAAGAACAAGAGTTTGAAGAAACCCTTAATATCCCAAGGGGTCATATTATAATCGATGTACCATATAAAGAGCTGCATCTCTCTGAACCACGTATCAGTCAAACTGATATTTCTATTGTTGATGGCGAAACTGTAAAAAAATTAGGTGATTACACACCTATTGCTAAAGCAATACAGATGCGGGAGATACCTGACTGGTTTATTATGATTGTGACAGATGAAAAATATAAAGATGTTGTATCAAAAGAGGCTGAAAAGATTTTGTTTAGTTAAACATGATAAAATAAGTTATAATGAGGAGAGAATGGGGAAGATGAAGGTGGTGAGGAGAGAATTTTTTTATAAAAAAAACTCGTCTTAGGTCTCCCCCATTCGTAAGATATATATCAAGATAGAGTATATAAATTTTATTATACAATATTCATTTATTGACGATTTTTCGTTATACTGATAGATATTTCACATATATTATGGGTTTTTATATATAAAATAAATTTTGGATTAAAAATGAGTATAGATGTTCTTTTTAGATATTTTATATTTTATAAAACGAAAGACTCTTAACAGCTGTATATGATAATAAAAATAGATGAGAAACGACTCTGAAGAAATGTTTTTACCAGAAAAAACTTGTCTCATAGATGATACTTGACATAGCTTGACTTATACTCCTTCAACAGAATGGTGGTATTTTGATGCAGTATTTGATAATAGTTACAATGTTCATGTAGGATCCGAGGTTTTTTCTATTTTTTAAAAAATGTTTCAACTAATTCGACTTGATATTTATAACAACGGACGATTGGTTTCTCATCAAAGAAAATTTATTTTATTTAAAAAAGTAAAGATTTCAAATGAGAAACCATCTATAATTGTTTCTAACAAGAAGATTATAGATGGAGAAGAAACAAACAAAGGTCTTAGATACATTGTAGACGTGGCATTAGGAGATACTTATGCAAATTTGCAATTCAGAGGAACTAACAATGGGTTCAAAGGAAGAGTTCCGGGGAGTAACTGGGTTGTAATGCTTCCAAAAGTAGAAGTAACAGGTGAAATCAAGGTTAAAGAGAAAAAATTACTTGTTAAAGGTATAGGGTATCATGATCATAACTGGGGTATTACTCCCTGTACGATATTGAATAATTATGGATGGATCTGGGGGAAGCTGTACTCAAAAAATTATACGGTTATATGGGCTAAAGTATATAAAACAAGGGAGAAAGGTTTTCCATTAATGGTGGTGACACGTGAGAACCAAGATGGTTTTATAAATATTGAACCAAGAGATTTTAAAATAGATTTAAAAGGTGTTAGAAAACAGTACAAATATTATGGGTTACCTTCTGGTTTTACAATAACAGCGGTTAAAAACTCTGATGTTTTTATAGACGTTGATGTAGATGTAGTAGATGTTCATTATTCAAATGTTTTGGGGGTTATAAAATATTGGAGGTATCATGTTAAGAACACTGGTGTAATAAGGTTAAATGGTTCTGAGGAATATATTAATAATGTTGATATAGCGGAATATTTAGTTTTAAAATAAGTTTTTTTAAAAGAAAAAATTTAAACCGATGGTTTTTTATATTATTTTTTGTTCTGAATAAAATATGCAGGTGAAAGAGTATCTAAAATTAGCTAGATCTTTTAATTCGTTTTTAACTGGTGTTTCACCTGTGATGGGTGCTATTGCGATGGGTGTATCAGATTTAAGTCATCTAACTCTGTTGTTTTTAGTAGGTTTTTTTGGCCATACTTATGGTTTTGTTATAAATGATATATTTGATTATGAAATAGATAAACACAATGAAGAGTTAAAAGATAGACCACTTATATCTGGAACAATCTCAATGAAAAAAGCATGGTTGTTCGCGGTTTTCGCGGTTATAATGTCTTTTATGATAGCGGGGTATTTATCATATATTACGCAGAAATATTTCCCGCTTGTTATCCTGTTTTCATCTGCATTAACAATAACATTTTATGATAAAGTCAGTAAAAAACTACCGTTAATGGATATATTTGATAGTTTAGCGGTTTTTCTACTAATACTGTATGGTGCTACAACAGTTACAAATAATTTATCAGATTTGACAACCCTTGCATGGATTGTATGTTTACTTGGTGCAATTCAAGTGTTTTTCATGCAGGTAGTACCTGGTGGTCTTAAAGATATAAAAAACGATTATGAAAAAGGAGCAAAAACAGTAGCAGTGAAAATGGGTGTTAGAGTAACAGAGGAAGGGTTACTACAAGTGCCTCTTGGTTATAAAACACTTGCGTATTTAATTCAACTATTAGATATAGGATTTGTTTTCCTACCTTTTATAATCGTTTTTAAAGGTTTCTCAAGTTTTTATTATCTAATATGGGTTTTACTGGGTGTTATAGGTTTTCTAATGTTGTTTGTATCTCACAAGTTTTTAAATATGAAATACTTCGAAAGAGATAAAATGAGGAAACTACTTGGTAGTCATTTTTCAATTAATTTTGCATTAGTACCAGTTATGTTAATGGCTTTAAACCCTTGGACGATATTGATAGTGTTTTTCCCACCACTTGGTTTTATCCTATCAAACCTAGTTTTACATGGTACATTACTACAACCTAAAACAATGTAAAAAAAAGAAGAAAAAAATGGAATGAGTAGAAAAACAAAAAAAAATTGTTACATCAAAAAAAACATACTATGAGCGAAGAAAAACTTGTGAAATATACTCCACCTGCAGAAAGAATAACACCTAAGGATGATGCGTTTCATGGGTCACCTAAACGTATCTCTGCGGAATGGTGGTATTTTGATGCAGTATTTGATAATGGGTATAGTAGTCATCTAGGTTTTAAAACTTTTTCAAAGGGTAAAATAGGTTTAGTTTCACCTATGATTGAACTCTATAAAGACGGTGAACTTGTTGTTCAAAAACAAAAAAAACATCTTTTTAAAAATTTCAGAACATCTAAGGAATACCCCATGGCAGAGGTTTCAGATAAACCAATTATCATGTTTGATAAAGAGCGATACAAAAAAACAGGTGAGTGGGTGTACAATTTTAATTTAGAAATCGATGAATGCTTGGTTGATTTAGATTTCATTGGGTTAACAGAAGGGTTTAAAATTGAAACAGAAAACGAGAGCTGGAGTGTCGCGTTACCTAAAGCCAGTGTAAAAGGAGAGATACAAGTTAATGATGAAAAAATAAAAGTTAAAGGTATAGGGTATCACGATCACAACTGGAATTATTCACTATTAACTGTTATGAACTATGGTATAGGCTGGTATTGGGGTAAGATTAGGAGTGAAACATTTAATATTGTATGGGCTAAAATCGTGAAATCTTCAAATCGATATGAGCTTATAGCTGTAGTTAACATAGACAATAATAGTTTCTACAATATCAACCCTGAAAACATTGTATTTAAAGTAGATGATTTCACTGGGCGTTATAGGAGAAAAATACCAACGAGTATATCCATTGAAATAAACGATGAAAACATTAAAGCAGATGTTAAAATGAAAGCAGATAAAATACATTTTGGTAAAGCACTAGTTGCACCATATTGGCGGTATCATATGAAAACAGATGGTTTCATCTATGTCAATGGAGAAAAAGAAAACGTAGAAGGAATATGTATAACTGAATATTTAAAATTCAGTTTTTAAAAATTTTTTATATATCAGGTTGCGCTGGTTTCCCATAAAGGATGATATTAAACACAATATACCATGTGATAGGTATCAATAAAAAAACTATTGTTTGCAGTAAACCCAACAACGGGAATAATAAGATAATTATTAACGCACCAGATGAAGAGTTGATAACAGTAAATAGTTTTTTCATTTTAGCTCGATCAAAACGTTTAAGAGTGAGAAAACGGGTTGTGCTGATAAATGAGATAATTAT
>QMTJ01000098.1 GCA_003651045.1 Thermoplasmata archaeon
AAACAACAAACTATTTTCACATCCATTATTGTTTTATCAGGATCCCTACCCCATAAAGGAAGACAGGGAGCGGAGTTTGAATGCGCGTCAAGGTATTGACTATTTCATGGAAGACTGGATGAGCTATAGTGGTGGTAAACTCGATCAGATGACACTAGTTAATGTTCCCAAAAGTAAGATACCAGGTACCTGGGATGCACGGGATTATGTTACTATTAATAGTGATAACCCGTTTGACATCGCTAGCGAGATAGCGTTACAGGACTGGAGTTACAGTGATACTGCTGTAGTAGCAGTGATAAAAGAAAACTTTGAAAAACCAGATTACTTTTTTAAAAATGAGACAGAGGGAATACTACATAAATCTGAGGTAAAAACTATACCAACTTTTGAATTAACACAAACTAATTCATTGAATCCAGTTTTCAAAGAGTTCAATGTTGAAGATGGATACAAGTATATAAAGGCGGAAACTTGGTGGGATTGCTTGATACTTGGAGGAGGAATAATGATGCCTACAGGTGATCCAGATTTACAACTCTATTGTAAATATGATAACAATTGGATGCAGAGTTCGGCGGTATCATTTTGGAATGTATATATGCCGCCAGGTCATGAATTCACCAGTTCATATGTATATAAACCAGGTAAATGGCGAGTAAGTGTAACTGATTTCCCGACTGAATCAGATGCTCCAAGGAAAAACATTGGTCCATTCATACTTCAGGGCAATTTGTTTAAAGCACTTCTACAGAAACAAGTAAAATATTATGTTGATGTTTCTTTATATCCTGGTGTAACTATCGAAATACCAGATCTCCCACCTTACGAGTGTAGAGATGTAAACTTTACATTAACATGGGATGACCCAAATGTAGATCTTGGCTTTACTATCGTAGGACCTGGTGGTGAAGCAGTTTATACAATTACAGAAAAAGAAGAGGAAGATAATAGTGACAAACCAGATACAGGAGTAAAAACAGTTCATCTCGACCGACTTGGTGGATGTTTAGCTGGTGAACATTATTCCATATCTGTTTTTTCTTTAAATGATGTAGAAACACCTGTTAAATTTAAAATAGAATATTCATGGAGTCAAAGAAACACACGATGTTATGGCGCTTGTTTCGAATCAGCTGCTAATGGTGCAGTACTAGCAAGTCTCTTAAATGCACCACTTCTCTATACCTTTGATTCACAATTATCAGATTCTACCAAAGACGTTCTCTATAAACTAGGAGTGAAAAACGTAATTCTTATTGACTTTGAAGATAAGTCAGTAGAAAAAACATTATTAGATGAAGTTAAAGAAATTGTGGAGAGATACATTGTTTATGATGAATATGATCAAGTTTACAATACAATACGAGAAAAAACTGGTAGTAATGATGTGGTTTTTTCAACTATTGATCCATGGACTAAATGGTACTTAGGAGAATTAAAACCTGGAGATGAAACTAAGGCAGCTTTATTCATTGGTCCAGCAGCATATATAGCAGCGCATCATGGAACGCCGGTGCTAATAATTGATAATCATCCTCGTCTTTCCTCAGCGGTTGTATGGCATAATGAGTTCTGGAAAAAGGCAGCTCATGATCGATATTGGAATCCACCTTCAGTAGCTGAAATGGTTTTAACAGGTAGACGAATATATGACTTTTTAAAAGATAAAAATTTTGATAAACCAGGTCTTGAAACAATAATTACAGTAGCTGATCAATATGACATAGGTGTTCCATGGGATAGAATATTCCCTGGTGTAGCTAATTCTGGTAGATTCTGTGGAAGCCCGGTTGATACAAGCTACTGGATTGCACGGAGTATATTTTATCCAGCGCTTATCTTTGAAAACCCAGCGTTACAAGGTAAAGTTACGCTTATAAATGGTAGTTTGAGTCATAGAGCGTTACAAGGCAAACCTATTAAGTCTTTTTTTAAAAAACCATTGTTTAACACGCTTGTGATAGATAGAAAATCTAAAGCTGAGGAGTATGAATATCCTGTATTATGCTCGTTTGTTACACATAAATATCGTTTTAACGAGAGAGCAAGTAAATTTTATGGTGCTAAATATGAATGCGCTGATGGGTTAGTACCTGGCGAATCATCAACGATGAATCCAATTGATGAGGGATCAATAAAAAAGTTTACAGGTAAAGATGGATCGTATTTTCCAGATATATGTGAGATATATGTTATACCGTTTTATTTGAAAAAAGGAGGATACAGTAGTGTTTTTTCAACAGCGTTATCTCCTGTGTTAAATAACCTGAATCAAGGTGTTATTTTATGGATTCATGTGTCTCATGGTTCAGAACCAGATGGCGGTGGGACTTTATTCTGGGATCCTGAAAACGGCTTTAATAAAAATATTATATCAAAGCTTATCAAGCCGTTGGCTGGTTGTACAAGAGATAAAAACCCTGCATGGGCATATGAATGGGAGTTAGGTTCAACAGAAGAACCAGATACTATGTCAATGGATGTAAGAGGTATATTTCCACCGTTTACAAATAGAGAATCATGGTTCCTTCCAGCCTTAGGACAAGATTGGGTTTTAGCACGTAAACCTCTTAAAGAGTTTTTAAATAGAGTTGTTTTCTTCTGGAGTGGATCAGAGAAACCATTTACTGTAGACGATTTATATGATGGTGTTATAGGAACTGCTTTTCATTCAAGATACCAATATAAACACTATAAATCAACTGAAATAGAAGAAAACCTAGATAACCTGCACTCCGTAGGTTTTGTAACCTCGATATGTCAAACATCAAACACATATTTCCATCTAATGATTATACGACATGGGTCAGTATTCCAAATACAGGATCCATGGCCTACCTCCTGGTACGGCACAGTATGGAGACAAACTATACCAAGAGATATAATATTAGGCTACACTGTTGGAGAGGCATATACACGTGGAATAAGCCATGTCGGAACACTATATCTCGGAGGAGGAGGGCCCAATGGAGAAGAACCACAATGGTGGTGGGATACGGGAGAAAACGTTATCTACTTTGGAGATCCAGAGCTGAGAATGTTTGTTCCAAATACAAAATATAGTGATGCAAACTATTGGATGCAAAAAGACACCTTGCCGCTTACTTATGATCCAGATATTAATGTTGGTGGGCATATGCCATTCGGAGCGACAAGCTATCCACATGAACAAAAACCACAGAATATGATTCAGAAATATCTCTGGTTGATCACTATACTGCTCGTAATTGTTATGCTAACTATAGCAGTAGCCGTTGTAGGACAGAAGAAAAAACATATAAAATAAAAAAATCATCCATAACTAAACTCTAAATAAAAATATGTGTTGGTTTTATTTCTTTTATTTTTAACATATTCTATTTAAAAAAGTTAAACTTAATAATAAAATATATATATAGGGAAAAAATACATATATATCAATAATTAAAAATTTAAAATTAAAAAAACAAAAAAATTAAAGAAAATTAAAGGGGGACTAAATAAATATGCAAAAAAATATTATATATAAAAAAACAAAAATTTTACTACCGCTGATGATAACCTGTGTTTTTCTAACATCTGCTTTTTTACCATTTGTACAAGCAACAGATCTTGAACAAGTTACAGGTTTCGACAAAGGACCGTCTTATACGTCTGTTGTACCACTTAAGAAAGTAACGTTTGTGAACTTTGATGAAAACAGTTTCCTTGATGATTATGCTTATCTTGCGGCTGTTCCAACTGCTGTTTTTAAACACGATAATAAACTGTTTTCATACCCATTATTGTTTTATCAGGATCCCTACCCTGTGGAGGAGGATAAAGAACGATCTTTAAATGCTTATCAAGGCTTGGATTACTTTATGCAGGATTGGGCAGAATACTGTAATAAAGAGTTTGACCAAGTAACTTTAATAAACGTAGAAAAAGATAAAATTGATACATGGGGGACAGCAAAAAATTATGTAGTAATAAAAGGAGACGACCCATATACAATCGCTTCTGATATAGCACTTAATGATTGGTCATATTCAAAGAACGCAGTGATTTCAGTTATTGAAAAAGAATACAAAAAACCAAATATTGTCACAAAAGGAGAAGCAACTGGGACGCTTCCTGTAGCCGATGTTAAACATAAAAAACTCGAAGTTGAAAGACCAACTGTTGGAATAGGTGCAACCTATACTTCTTTTGATGTTGAAAATATAAAAGATTACAAATACATAAGTGCCAGATTAGCTTGGAAAGATAGAAATGATTATGATTTAGAACTCTACGATGACCAACTTGGTATGGTTTCTGTTTCAGCTGAGGATTTTAAATCTGATTACCCGTATCAAGAAGCAACCGCATCCTATATACACAACTATGGTAAATGGGAAGTCAGTGTTAGTGCTGTTCCTATGAAAGGCCCTTCTCGTTCTATGGGTAAAATGGAGAGTATATATTATGAATCAACAACATCAAATGCTAAAGAGCTTTCTTTAAGATTAAATAAAAAATCACTTAATGTCGAAGTATCTATATATCCTGGGGCTGAGGTAAAAATCATGCCCACGCCTTTTGGATGCAGAAACGTTGATTTTACATTAACATGGGATAACCCTAATGTCAAACTTGGTTTTACAATATTGGACCCAGTTGGTACTGAGATCGCTTCTAGTTTTTCACAAAACGAGCTTACATCAGGAAAATTTGAAGAAACTACAAATGAAGCAAAAATTCATGTTGACAGACTCGGTGAATGTAGAGACGGAGAAAACTATTCTATTTGTGTTTTTGCTTTAGATGATATCAGTTCCCCTGTAGATTTTAATTTAGAATACAGTTGGCAACAGAATTTTTCAAAAACAGCAGGTGATGATCTCTCTTCTGCTTGTAACGGTGCGGTATTAGCTAGTGCTCTAAACGCGCCTTTGTTATATACATCTTCATCTGATTTACCAAAAAGCACTATAGATGTTCTTTATAAATTAGGTGTTGAAAATATTTACCTGGTGAACATCGGCAGTCATCTATCAAATGAGGTTAAAGAAAAAATTGAAAACATTGCAAAAATAAAAAAC
>QMTJ01000099.1 GCA_003651045.1 Thermoplasmata archaeon
AAAACTAATATTTTGATATGATTTGATATAATTAGTTATTAAATCATTATCATTATAGGCTTCTCTAACAATTACTCTACAATCAGGTTTTATGTTTCTAAAAACATGATCTAAAATTTTTATTTTTGGGGTGGAACAGCCTGATACGATTATCGTGTCGAAACCATCTACTGGGTAGTTAGTAGCGTCACCGTTTTCAATTTTGATTCTACCCTGTAGTTTTTCTCTTTGTATGACTTTATCCGCTAGTTTTACAGATTTAGAGTTATTATCAATTGTAACTATTTTTATATGGTTTATCTCTGAAAGGATTAATGCAGTGAGTGGATAGGAACCAGCGCCGATGTGTAATATTTTTTTAGTATTGTAAAGGTTGAATTTTTTGATTTCTTTTCTATATTCATCTCCGATTATTCTCTTATACAACTCTGCGATTTTTTTTATTTTATACGCTAATAGATCTATCATGTACCAGAAACAAATCATTTTTTTAATCCTTATTTTTTGTTTGAAAGAAGACTCATATAAAGGTTTTTCTTCATCTATTTTGTTTTTTTTCAAATTGTTTAACTCCTCTTTTTATCAGAATACTGGAATTATAGGAATCGATTATATAATGATTTTCTTTAGAGAGAGTCAACTTAAGATGTTTATAAAAAGGATTAACAGGAGAAAACATGTAGCACAAAATGCTTAAGTTGACAGTGTCTTTTTCTTCAAACAAAAAATTTATTAAAGAAGCGATTTTTTTAAAATGGTAATCACAAAAAAGATATACTAATTATTCTATTCCAGCCTAAAAATATGATAAACCTTTGTTTGTTAGAAAAATCTAAGAACTATGAATTAATTATATTGTGATAGAAATGACGGGCGAGGGCATAGGTTTTGGGAAAGCTATTGTTTTTAATGAACATTTTGTAGTATATGGTGTACCAGCTATTGTTTCAGCTATCGGTAAGTACACTATAGCAAAGGTTAAAACCATAGATGAACCTGGTTGGCGGCTTAATGATAACAGGAAAGCTACACCAAACTATAAAGAAGAAAAAATAGAGCAACAGAAAGATTCCATAAATCGTATTCTAAAAAAAATGGACATCGATCTTTCTAAAAACGGTATTGAGATAACACTTGATGGTACTCTTTACTGTGCTAGTGGTATAGGTGCTAGTGCAGCATCATGTGTAGCTATAGCACGAGCTTTATCTAATCACTATAATATGGATTTATCTGATGAAGAAATAAATAGTATAGCCTATGAGGGTGAAAAAGCCTATCATGGTAATCCCTCAGGTATAGACAATACTGCTTCTACTTTTGGTGGTCTTATCTGGTTTGAAAAAAGTGAAAATAATATAATGGATAGAATTAGTCTGCAGAATCCCGTTGAAATAGTTATGGGTAACACGGGTAAGGTTGCAGATACAGCTGCTGCTGTCGCGGGTGTACGTGAGAGGAGAGAGAAAAACCCTGAAAAATATAAGGAGATATTCGCTCGAGCTGAAAACATTGCATACCTGGCTAAAGATGCTTTTCAGAATGAGGATTACCAGGAACTGGGTAAACTTATGAATGAAAACCATAAATTGTTACAACAGATCGAAGTATCGTCAAAAGAACTTGATTTCCTGGTTAAACTCGCTCGTGATGCTGGTGCTCTTGGTGCAAAACTTACAGGTGGAGGACTCGGTGGTAACATCATCGCTCTTACTCCTGGTAAGGATCTTCAAGAGCGTGTTGCTAATGCTATAGAGAAAGAAGGTTTTCAAACTTTGAAAACAGTTATAGGTGCTACTAGAGGTATGAGGTAGATTTTGTTTATGAATTTAAGAAGTTTTCTTTCAAAACTTGAAAAAGATGGTAAACTAGTTCGTATTAAAAAAAGTGTTTCTGTTAAATATGAAATCGCCAATGTTATTTATAGTCTCAATGAACAACCAGTTTTTTTTGAGAATGTAACGGGTTATAGTTTCCCGGTTTTCGCTGGTATTACTAGTAATCGTGATATCATTGCAGAGGGTCTTGGTACTACTAAAGATAAACTTTTGTTTAAACTAGTAGATGCTCTTCATAGCCCTAAGTCGCCTGAAATAGTTGATAAGGCACCATGTCAAGAGGTGGTTATAAAAAACCCTGATATTAGTAAACTTCCTTTGTTGTTTCATCTACCTGGTGATGGTGGACGTTATGCTACTGCCACTGTTGCGACTATAAAGGATCCTGATACAGGGCGTAATGTTAGTTATCATCGTCTTATGGAGATTGATCGTAACAGGTTTACCGCGCGTCTTATTCCGAAACGGCAGACTCGTACTACTTATGATAAAATCAAAGGGGATCTTGAGATGGCGGTTTGTATTGGTAATTCTATACCGGTTATGGTCGCGGCGTCTCTTGGTCCACCATCTGGTGTTGATGAGTTTAGTATAGCTAATGCGCTTGATGAAACACCTTTGGTTAAATGTGTAACTAAGGATCTCGAGGTACCAGCTGAGTCAGAGATTGTTTTAGAAGGACGACTTACCAGAGAAGTTGATCGCGAAGGTCCATTTGTTGATCTCACTGAGACAAGGGATTTTGAACGGCAGGAGCCTGTTTTCGAGGTTGACTGTATAACACACCGTAAGGATGCAATGTATCAGGCTCTCATACCCGGGCGATTGGAGCATAAAATCCTTATGGGTATGCCGAAGGAGCCTACTATTTATGATGAAGTTAGTAAAGTCTGTGAGTGTAAAAACGTACTTGTTACAATGGGCGGCGGTAGTTGGCTTCATGGTGTTGTGCAGATTAAAAAGAGGCACCCGGATGATGGTAAAAAAGCTATAGAGGCAGCGTTCAATGGTCATAAAAGTATGAAACATGTAGTAATAGTTGATGAAGATGTAGACATCTACAGTAGTAACGCTATAGAATGGGCGATTGCAACTCGTTTCCAAGGAGATAAAGACCTTATTGTTAAACCAGATCAACCAGGTAGCAGCCTTGACCCCTCAGCGAAACATGAACCTGGTAAAAAAACACTTACTACAAAAGTAGGTGTTGATGCAACTATACCAACGGGTGTTGATAAAAAGAAATACGAAGTTGTGAAATACAAAAAAGTTGATATTGATGATTACCTTAGGTAGGGGGAAATACAAGGTTTTTATGGAGAAATATGAACTCGATGATGGTTTAATCTATATCCTTGGTGGCGGAGAAAAATCACATATTGGTGGAATAGTTACTTGTGAACCTGGTAAAAAACCTCAGGTTATCAAGTTCAAAGGGCATTATGATTATATTGTGTTGAAACCTATTGCTGAGGAAGCATGTAAAAAATATAAAAAAAGAATAGTGGTAGTTGGTGGCGTGCATATAGATGATGCTACCAAGGATGAGATTGATATTCTTGTGAATAACTGTAAGGAGTTGTTAAAATGTATTTAACAAAAGAGGAAGAAAAAATACTTGATGGTGAACATGGAGAAGTTATAGCGCGTATGTTCCGTTTACTAGTTCGCCTTGGTGAAATATATGGCGCTGATAGGATGATACCTGTGGGTTCTGTACAAGTCGCAGGGGTATCATATAAAAGTATTGGTGACCCTGGTACAGAGTTTCTTGAGGATATAGCCTCCAAGGGTGCAAGGGTGAAGGTGCTGACTTATCTGAACCCTGCTGGTATGGACTTAGAGAACTGGGAGAAACTGGGTTTCCCAGAAGGTTTTGCAAAAAACCAATTGCGTATTATGAATGCTTTTAGACAGATGGGGATAGTAGTAACAAGTACTTGTACACCGTATCTCGCTGGTAATCTACCAAGGTTTAGGGAGCATATTGCTTGGTCTGAAAGTAGCGCGGTTTCTTTTGCTAACTCAGTTATAGGTGCTCGTACAAACCGTGAAGGTGGCCCTTCTGCACTCTCTGCTGCTATCTGTGGTGTGACTCCTAACTATGGTTTACATCTTTGGGAAAACCGTCAACCCACTGTTAAAGTGAAGGTAGATGTAGATTTAGGTTATAACTCTGATTATGGCGCTCTGGGTTGGTATGTTGGTAAACAGGTGAAAAACAAGATCCCCTATTTTACTGGTATAAAAAACGCGAATACTGATCAACTTAAATCTCTTGGTGCTGCTATGGCTGCATCTGGCGCGGTTGCCTTGTATCATGTTGAAGATCTCACGCCAGAGGCCGATCTCGTTGAGAAAAAAAACTTGGAAACAATAACTGTTACTAGAAAAGAGATTAAGGAGACATATGACAAGCTTAATACAGGTGAACAACCTGATATCGTGATCTTTGGTTGTCCACATGCTTCTCTTAGAGAAATATCTGCTCTTGCAGGACGACTTGAGGGTAAACATCTTAAAAAACCAGTTTGGATTTGTACATCACGTATGATAAAAGAGGCAGCGATTCGTATGGGGTATGATGCGGTTATTACAAAAGCAGGTGGTAGTATTGTTGCTGATACTTGTATGGTTGTTAGTCCTATTGAAAAAATGGGGTATAAAACCACGGGTGTGAACTCTGGTAAGGCAGCTAATTATCTACCTGGTTTTTGTAAACAGAATGTGGTTTTTGCAAATATTGATGATCTTGTGGAGGAGCAGTTATGAAAGGAAGAACTATTTCCCCTGGAAAAGTAGAGGGAGAAGCAATAGTTTCAACTGAGCCTATAGGTTTCTATGGCGGGATTGATATTAAAACAGGAGTAGTTATTGAAAAGGGGCATCCGCTTGAGGGTGAAAAAGTATCTGGTAAAATCTTGGTATTCCCCTGTGGTAAAGGGTCTACTGTTGGTTCTTATGTGATTTATGGTCTTAAAAAAAACAATGTAGCACCATTGGGTATAATCAATAAGGAGACTGAGACAATTGTTGCAACTGGTGTTATATTAGCTGGTATACCCTGTGTTGATCAAGTGGATATTAGTAGGATAAAAAATGGTGACAAGGTTTTATTAGATGCGGATAACGGGGTAGTTGAAATCAAAAAATAATAATTAATTTTTTTGATTTCAAAGGTTTTTTATCGATTTT